>CALPJR020000096.1 GCA_943323935.2 Bifidobacterium breve | reverse complement strand
GTACCGTTATCAAATGTCACCTTATTAGGGCAACCAATTTGGTTCATGAACGCGTTCGCTGCTTCCGCACCAACCACGTCACCCATGATTTCCTGAAAGCCCATGGCTCCGGCCCAGAAACGGCCGTACACACCATCAGAGTATTTCAAGTTGTAAAAACCATTCAAGTAAATGGTACCCTGCGCCAAAGCAATTGCACCATTTTCATTTTGTGCACTTGCTGGAGTAGGTGAGTTTACGTTGGTAATATCAAGATCTTTCTTACAAGCTGTTAAGCTTAAAGTAACCCCTAATATTCCAACCAAAATTTTATTATTCTTCATTGCTAATAATTTAAAAGTTAAGGTTTAAAATCCTACGTTCAAGCCTACAGTGTAAGATTTTGTGTTAGGAATAGTATTGTGGTCAAGACCGCGATCAAATGCAGAGTTCGTAGAATAGTTTACCTCAGGATCCATACCAGAGTATGGAGTGAAAGTTAACAAGTTACGACCTGATAATACTAATTGTAAGCGATTTGCAAATTTGATCTTAGTCAATTTTGCGATATCAACACCTACAGAAAGATT
Organism: Bifidobacterium breve; assembly: GCA_943323935.2. Next base: position 4,377 of record CALPJR020000096.1, on the reverse strand, counting down.
TCTTAAGCGCCAGAAAGAAGCGTCTTCGTAGAAATAGTTCTTAGTACCATTTGCAGCACCACCAGCATACATACTACGATAGAACGCAGTGTAAGCTTGAGTCTCTCCATTGATTGTAACAGGAATGTCATAATCAGAGTGAATACCATCACGGTACATCCATTGCTTAGTTTGGTTGTACATATGCGCACCTGCAACCCAATCCCACTGCATATTGAATGTAACAATTCCTTTGTACTGTAAGTTATTAATAAAGCTCATGTTGAACTTAGGATTAGGATCACCTAAGCTAGATTGACCAGGTAAAGCCACCGCTTGCTTAGTTGCTTTATTTACAACCCAGCCATTGCTAGCTACTTCATATAAAGATCTTGAAGCTTCTGGGATCATAGGTAAACCAGTAACAGGATTTAATTCTGTCAAAGACTTCATCATCTTAAATCCAAAGAATTGTCCAATCTTATAACCTTGTTGTAATGTAATACCTACACTACCTGCAGAAGATAATAAAATAACTGGAGGTCCTTTAACGTAAGAGATCTCAGAATTTTGTTGAGAGTAATTCGTGATGAAATCCCATGTCAAATCTTTACCAGAATATACATTCAAGTTTAAAGAAGCTTGTAAACCATTTGATTTCAAACCAAACGCGTTGTCTAATTTTCCACCCACACCTGTAGAAGGCGCAGCGTCTACTCTGTAGATTGCGTTAGCTGTTTCTCTCTCCCATAATGTAGCAGAAACGTTCGCTGTTTTTAACCACTTTCCTTTTCCTAAAGTCAAAGTCATATCTGTACCATACTCAGTTTCTTTAGATAACTCTACAGATAAGTTTGGATTTGGATTTGTTGTAGGGAAAGTAAATACACTTCCACCACCAAGGTTAGCAGCACCCAACACAGTAAAACGTTGGAACGCACCTGGTTGAATACCCGCTTCACCATAACCAGCTCTTAATTTGATTTCAGAAATCACATTAGAGATTTTTGAATTTTGCCAGAACTTTAAGTTAGATAAAGTCAAGAAGAAATCACCTCTAGGGAATGTTTGTGCTGTTGCACCAGAACCGAACGCAGATGAGAAGTCAGATCTAACACCTACAGAGAAACCTGTAAAGTTAGAATACTCAAATCTTTGGTTCGCTAAAATACCATAAGTCACAAATGGCTCAATATAATCAGACAATACTCTGTAAGTAGCTGCTTGAGACATATTCCATGGTGCATAACCAGGACCATCACCACCTGCTGCAGCGAAAGACTTCAATTGATTACGACGGTAATCAAAGGCAGCTGTTGTGAAAGTTTTTAATGGAATATTGATATTGAAATCCTTTTCAAAATCGGTACGGAAGTTCACTGTTCCAATAAAGTTTTGGAAAGTTGTTCTGTCTACGAAATTGTCGATCTCACCAGTTGAGAAGGCAGTTGGCGCAGAAATATAGTTCGCCATATAACGATTCTGTAATACTCTATTCTTGTTACCCCATTGCTCATCAAATTTGTAAGTTGTATTAGAATTATTATAGTTCAATGCATATTTAGCATCAAATTCTAAGAACTTAGGCAACTTATAGTTCAAGTTAAAGCTTTGGATCACATCCACAGTCGCAATCAAAGTGCTAGACTCTTGATTGGTAGAGAATGGATTTGAGTGGTTTACACCACCCGCAGCACCAAAGAATGTAGCGTACTTACCATCTTCGTTCTTTTGATCAAACGGTAAGAATGGACGAGCGTTGTTAATCGCAAATACGACACCACGACCAGTTTGGTCATTCAAAGTATTCTTTGTGTAAACTAATTGAGTTGTACTTGTAAATTTCAACCCTTTCGCTAATTCAAAACCTAATTTTGAAGTTAAGTTAGAACGAGAGAAAGCACCATTGTTAATGAAGTTTGAATTCTGTTGGTTATTAGAAACAGAGAACAAGAAATCAAACTTATCTTTTGCACCAGACATTGTCAATGAATTATTCAATGCATTGCTTGGTTGTAAGAACATGGCATAGTGGTCGATGTACTTTAAGTTTTTATCGTAAGGTTTGTTTTGTAAACTAGCAACGTTTAATGCATCGTATACAACGTCACCATTGTAAACTAAAGTAGAAGGATCTAAAGTCATAATGGCTCCAGAACCTGTTAAAACATTACCATTCGCATCTGTTCTGAATGCATGGTTTTTAGCTTTAGACAAACCACCAATGTTTAATAATTCATTGGTTGTTGCACTTGAACTAAATTCAATGTTTACTTTACCAGCTTTACCTTTTTTAGTAAATAATTGGATAACTCCATTCGCACCTTGCGCACCATATAAAGATGCAGCAGCAGCACCTTGTACTACCTCTACTCTTTCGATGATGTTTACGTCAATTGAGTTTAAGCTTGTACCACGTGCTTCAATACCATCGATCAAGATCATTGGTGAAGTTCCACCTTGTACAGAGTTAATACCTCTTAATAAGATTTGTAAAGGACGACCAGGGTTACCGTTGGTACTGCTGATTTGAGCACCCGCGATTTGACCAACTAATTGTTGACCCACATCACCTGTAGGCACTTTAACTTGGCTTGAAAGGTTTACAGATTCAACTGCAACCGCTAGTTTCTTTTTGCTTGTAGCTGCACCAACACCTGTCACAACCACCTCGCTTAAAGCCTTCACATCAGAAGTCAAAACGATTGTTAAGTTAGCGTTGTTAGCAGTTACTTGCTTGCTTTCAAAGCCTAAAGCCGAAACCAATAAAGTAGCGCCTTTTTTTACTGAAATAGTAAATGTACCATCATTGCCGGCACTCACACCTTTAGTAGTACTTTTTTCAAGTACACTAGCTCCGGCAACAGGATCATTCTTTTCATCAATAACCTTTCCGGTTATAGTAACTGTTTGTGCGAAACCGACCATGATGGTCATTAAGAAAGCACAAACACTTACAATGATTTTTTTAGTCATGTTGTTTTGTTTTGTAATTAAAATTTTTCTGAAAAGGAAGGATGTTTAAAAACTTATTGTGATAAGCGGTAAAAATCACTCCTTTTGCTGACGAATATACTTAAGATTTAACAATTTCGTAACTAAAAAATAGCAAAAAAAATAAATGAGGCGTAACAAATGTTAGTATATAAGCCACTTAAATAGTCACTATTAAAACTTTTATAGTCACCTTGTTGATGTTAAAACACTTAATTAAGGGTAAAATGATTGATTTTGAATGGTTTACGTCAAATAATCTAAAAAAAGCAAGCTTAATTGAATTAATCATAATTTTAAACCACAAACATCCCAATTATGAATTATTTATTGAACTGTCTGTCCTTATGTTGTCTCCTATGCATTCCTTATCTAACCCAAGCACAAACTTTAAATAATTTTAGCTTGAAAGATATTGGACAATCTGTTTTAATGGTAACGGATGGCAATGGTAAAATGGTCAATATGGGTGTGGATATGGAAAATTATGGAACCCCATTTTTTGATGCTGAATTTTTACCTGCAAGTATTGTATTGGTAAGCGGACAGCGTTATGAAAATGTACTTGTAAAAATTAATTTATTAAGCAATGAGGTCATTTATAAAACACCCGAGGGAAAAGAACTAGCTGTATTGCCGCTGATCAAACAAGTTGAGTTGAATAAAAATGGCAACTTGCTTTTTTTTGAATACGGTTTTCCTGTTTATGAAAAACAAAATCAAAAAACAATTTACCAAGTACTTGCAAAAGGAAAAGTTAGTTTACTCAAATACTTTTTTGTTCAAGTAACCGAAGCAAAACCATATAGCAGTGCGACGATGTTAAGAACCATTGAACAATTTCCTAGATTATTCTTGTATGATCAATCAATGAGTTTAAAAAAAGCACCTAAGTCCAATGAGGACCTTTTAAGTCTTTATAAAGCAGATGCAACAAAGCTTCAAAGTATTCTACAAAAAAATAATTTGAAAATTAAGAAGGAGGAAGACTTTATAAAATGTATTGCTACATTGAACGAAAATTAGACCAACCCTACTTTAAAATATCTCTAATGATTTTTAAATGGTGTTCGGTATGAATCGCTAGAAATTTGATCGTTTGTTTTTTATTAAGCTGTCCAAAAAAAGGATGCATAAAATATTGAAGCTCCTCACAATCTTTTAAATAAGTGATGGCCTGATAGGTGTTTTTTAAACTTTCTTGTAATGTTTCTAATGTAATTTCATTGGCAGGAATCACCACTTTAGGTGCTTTGGCTTTTCCTCTTGGAATGGTCTTTGATAAAAAGACAAAAAAACGTGCAAAATTGAATTTGCTTTTATATAACTTAGGTTCTGATTGTGCTACTGTTGCAGTAATTTGTTTAATCACCAATAAGCAATGTTCTATATGCCAACCAACAG
>CALPJR020000095.1 GCA_943323935.2 Bifidobacterium breve | reverse complement strand
GGATATGTTACCCCTGAAGAATTTGATGCCTGGGTGATTCCTAAAGATATGGTAGGATTGTAGAGAAAAGAATTTGAATCTATTAATATAGTGGTAGAAAATATACTATTCCGTAGCGAACGAGAGGACGCGAATGAGCGTCTGATGGAAGCCCGTAAATTCCTCTGCTAGAGCCAAGGAATAGTATATTTTCTACCACTTTTTTATTTTTAAAAATCACTAGGTAACATTATCCTTAAGCTCAAATGAGCGCCAGGAATAATATAAATTCTACTTATTTTAGAACTATTAAATTATTCTAGTGTACTCTTTCTCCGTTGGAGTATGTCTTTAATACTTTAATTTGTAAGATACTATCCGTAGGTACTTTCATCAAGTCTTTGTCAAGTAAGATAAAGTCTGCTTTCTTCCCTACTTCAATAGAGCCTACTTGCTTTTCCATGCGGTTGGCTTTTGCTGCCCAAATAGTCATACCACGAATAGTTTGCTCGCGCGTTAGTGCGTTCTCCATTTGGAATCCACCTGCTGGAAATCCTTTAGCATCCTGTCTTGCAACCGCTGCTAAAAATGTTTTAAATGGATTGATTTCTTCTACAGGGAAATCTGTACCCAATGGCAACCATCCATTTTGATTCAATAATTGTTGGAATGCATAGCCACCTTTTAAGCGCTCAGCACCTAATCTCTCACCTGCCCAATACATATCACTTGTCGCATGAGTAGGTTGCACAGAAGGAATGATACTATACTTGCCAAAATAATCGAAATCATTAGGATTTAAAATTTGTGCATGTTCAATGCGCCATCTTTTATCGTTCTTTCCTTTTAAATATTTTTCATACACTTTCAACACCACTCTGTTCGCACTATCTCCAATCGCATGGGTGCACATTTGAAAATCGGTGTTGATTAATTTTGCTGCAACAGAATCAAAATGCGCTTGACTACTTAATAAGAATCCACCCCAACCTGGTTTATCTGAATAATGCGCTATTAATGCTGCACCTCTTGATCCAAGTGCTCCGTCTCCATAAACTTTTACACCTTTCACCATTAAACGGTCTGTGACGTATCCACCACTGGTAAAATAAGAAGAGGTATAAGAACTAGGCTTATCGCTTAACATCACATACAAACGCATTTTTAAATCATTGCTTTTTTGCAATGCATCAATCATATCAATGTCTTTTGGATTTAATCCACAATCTGTAATAGTTGTTAACCCAGTTGCAAAACAATTTTTTTGTGCTGCTGTCAACCAATTTTTATAATCCTCCTTGGTCGCTGCTGGCACATTTCTTTCTACCACACCCACCGCATTATCAATTAACAAACCAGTTAATTTTCCGTTGGCTACCACAAAGTCTCCCCCTTCCATCGTCTGACCCGCTTGCACACCAGCAATTGCTAATGCTTTTTCATTGGCAATGCTTGCATGTCCATCCACACGTTCTAATAATACAGGACGGTCTGGAAACAATGCATTTAGTTCAGCATTGGTTGGGAAAGCTTTGCCTGGAAATCTATTTTGATCCCATCCTCTTCCACGAATCCATCCATTGCCTGGGTGTGTTGCTACAAAGTCTTGAACACGTTGCAAAACTTCTTCCCATGAATTTGCAAACATTAAATCGACTGCATATAAAGATTGACCATAACCAAGAAAGTGTGCATGCCCATCAATAAATCCTGGATACACTGTTGCGCCTTTTGCATCCACCACGCTATCTGCTTGATATGTTTTTAAAATTTCATCATTGGTACCGACTGCTACAATCTTACCATCCTGCACTGCCATGGCTTCTGCCATTGCAAAGGATTCGTTGACAGTATAAATTTGTGCATGGTGCACCACTAAGTCTACTCTTTGATTGATACATGAACTAAATAATACAATAATAGCAATCGCAACTAATTGACGCATGGGGTTTAATTTAGATACTAAAAATAAGGAAATAAAATAGAAATTGAACTAGGTTGAAGAAGTATTCAAGCAATCAACAAAAAGTCTTAACTAGTTCAACAATTCACAAGGTTTTAAACCAGTGTGTTTTTTGAAAGCTGCAGAAAAATGCGAGATGGACGAGTAGCCTAATAAAGCAGACACATCGGTCACGCTTAATGATTTTTCATACAACAAATATTTAGCATGCTCCATTCTTTGTTGTTGGTAGAAGTCAAAAATAGTGGTACCAAAAACCTCTTTAAAGCCTTTCTTTAAATAGCATTCGTTCATGGCTACTTTACGGCTCAATTCCTTAATGGTAATAGGATCCCCAATATGTTGTAATAAAATTTCTCTTGCTAAATAGATACTTTCTTTACCTCTGTCGTCTGATAAGAATTTGCATGCAAAACCTTCTTCTTTCTCGTCCACAATACATTCTAAACTGAACAAAAGCAGTTCGTGAATTTTTGCATTGATAAAAATATTTTCTAAAGACCCCGTATAACTATAATTTAATAAAGAATCCAATGTTCCACGCTTGCGCATGCACAATGGAAATGTTTTTACAAAAGCATTGGGATGTTTGAAAGCTAGCACTTCATCCTTGCGATTATTCAATTTTACATTGTGTACAAATTGATGTAAGAAGGTAGAAGTGAAATGAAAAGAAAAAACGTCTACTGTTCTGAGTGGACCCGCACAATCTTCCGTAGGCAATTGACTACAATTACCACATAATTTATTTTCACAATAACGATTGCCAGAAATACAAAATCTTAACTCTAAAAAATTGTCCGTAGGTCGCTTTGCATTGTAATGATAAATGAACATCCCTGTATCTTCTAGTTCTGCAGGTGCCTGGGAATAATAACGATGTATCGTGTACTGTGTAGAGCCAGGAATTAACTGTTCTTTTTGGTACAACAAAGCCATGCCAGCAAAGCCATTGGGCTGGTTTACTTGTTTTAATATGTCGTTGGCTACCATCATTGAACTGCAAATTTAAACTATAAACAACAAATGCAATAAAAAGGTTCATATTATGACCCTAAAATGACGCAAAATAAGCCCCAAATTTTAATCCTATTTTTAAAAACACAGCTACCAAATCGATCCCAATATAAAATCGATTTAAAGGCCATTATTAGCCTCATTTTTGGAGGCTGCGTTATGAACTTCATTCATTTTATGGGGATAACTATAAGGGCTTAAATACGTCTTAAAAGACGTTATTTTTCTTAAATTTGTTTGCGTTCAAAACGACCTATAAAATAAAAAATTCGCACCCTTTATGTCAGAAGATTTACAACACCCAGATTCGGCCGAAAACAAGAACTATGGCGCCGATAGTATCCAGGTTTTAGAAGGATTAGAAGCCGTAAGAAAACGCCCTGCCATGTATATTGGTGATGTGGGCATGAAAGGATTACACCACTTAGTGTATGAGGTGGTAGACAACTCAATTGATGAAGCTTTAGCTGGCTATTGTTCTCATATCGAAGTCACCATTCATACAGATAATTCAATCAGCGTTCAGGACAATGGTCGTGGTATTCCAACTGCCATGCATACCAAAGAAAAAAGGTCTGCATTAGAAGTGGTTATGACTGTTTTACACGCTGGTGGTAAATTTGATAAAAATACCTACAAAGTATCTGGTGGATTACACGGCGTGGGTGTAAGTTGTGTGAATGCATTGAGTACAAAATTATTAGTGACTGTTCAACGTGAAGGCAAAATTTTTGAGCAAGAATACTGCATCGGTGCACCACAATATGCAGTAAGAGAAGTAGGCACAAGTGATAAAACTGGCACTAAAGTGCATTTCTGGCCTGATCATACTATTTTTCAAGAAACTGTATACCGTAGAGAGATCTTAGAAGGTCGTTTACGTGAATTGTCTTATTTGAATAAACGCATCAGTATTTCATTAACCGATCTAAGAGAGTTAGATGATGCTGGAGTGGCTTATGTAAGTCATTTTTATAGCGAAGGTGGTATCATTGAATTTGTGCAAATGCTAGATAAGAATGGTAACAGAAATCCAATCATTGCAGCACCTTTGTATGTAGAAGGTTTAGATGAAGCTTCTAATGTCATGGTAGAAGTCGCATTGACTTACAATGACGATTTTAAAGAAAATATTTTTTCCTACGTAAACAATATCAACACCATCGAAGGTGGTACGCACGTAACTGGCTTTAGAACTGCTTTAACGCGTGTGTTCAAAAGCTATGGTGATAAGGAAGGCTTATTTGAAAAAGCGAAAGTTACTGTGGAAGGGGATGACTTTAGAGAAGGTTTGAGTGCGATCATTTCTGTGAAAGTACCTGAGCCGCAATTTGAAGGTCAAACAAAAACTAAATTAGGCAATAGTGAAGTGAGCGGTGTCGTACAAACCACCGTTGCTCGTGCACTAGAAGCTTATTTAGAAGAGAACCCAAAAGAAGCAAAATACGTCATTTCTAAAATTGTACTCGCTGCCCAAGCACGTGTAGCTGCTAAAAAAGCGCGTGATATGGTGCAAAGAAAGACAGTACTTTCTGGCGGTGGTTTGCCTGGTAAATTAGCAGACTGTTCTGAGCGTGATCCTGAAAGATGTGAGTTATACCTTGTCGAAGGAGACTCTGCAGGTGGAACTGCTAAGCAAGGTCGTGAAAGATCTTTTCAAGCAATCCTTCCTTTGCGTGGTAAAATATTGAACGTAGAAAAAGCGATGGAACATAAGATTTATGAAAATGAGGAGATCAGAAATATGTATACTGCGTTGGGCGTAACAGTGGGAACACCAGAAGATCCTAAAGCTTTGAATATTGCGAAATTGCGTTATCATAAATTAATCATCATGACCGATGCCGATGTGGATGGATCGCATATCGCCACATTGATTCTTACATTCATCTTTAGATATATGAAAGAATTGGTTCAAAATGGTTATGTCTATATCGCGCAACCTCCTTTGTATTTAGTGAAGAAAGGAAAGGATCAAGAATATGCTTATAGCGATGAACAAAGAAAAGCAT
>CALPJR020000094.1 GCA_943323935.2 Bifidobacterium breve | reverse complement strand
GTAAGGCTGTAGTAAACTTAATGTGGCTATCATTTTAAAATATAGACACAAATGAAACTTTCTCAATTTAGGTATGACCTACCTCTAAACCTGATTGCCCAGTATCCCACAAAAAGAAGAGAAGACAGTAGACTGATGGTGGTAAACCGTAAAAACGGTCACATGGAGAATCGTCATTTCTCTGACTTATTAGAGTACTATGATGACAAGGATGTATTTGTAGTGAATAACACTAAAGTATTCCCTGCAAGAATGTATGGTCGTAAGGAAAAAACAGGTGCAAAAATCGAAGTATTCTTATTAAGAGAATTAAATAAGCCTAACCGTTTATGGGATGTCATTGTTGATCCCGCAAGAAAAATTCGTGTTGGTAACAAATTGTATTTCGGAGAAAACGAAGAATTAGTAGCAGAAGTCATTGACAACACCACAAGCCGTGGTCGTACTATCCGTTTTTTATGGGAAGGTGATGACGAAGGATTTAAAAAAATGTTAGAATTCTTAGGTGAGACGCCATTGCCTAAATACATTAAGCGTAAGCCCGACGAAGATGATAAAGAAAGATACCAAACTGTGTATGCAAAGCATGAAGGTGCTGTAGCTGCTCCAACTGCAGGCTTGCACTTTAGCAAAGAATTAATTAAGCGTTCAGAAATCCTAGGTATCCGTTTTGCCGAAGTCACCTTACACACTGGCTTAAGCACTTTCAGACCAATTGAAGTAGAAGATTTGAGCAAACATAAAATGGATGCAGAATACTTTAAGATAGACGAAGATGCTTGTAGAATTATTAATACAGCAAAAGAAAATGGTCGTCGTGTTTGTTCTATTGGCACTACAGCAATGCGTGCCATGGAAAGCAGTGTGACAGCGCAACGTTTATTGAAGCCAGCAGAAGGATGGACGAATCATTTTATCCACCCTCCATATAATTTTAATATTGCGGATAGCTTGGTAACCAATTTTCACTTGCCAAAAACAAGTTTGTTGATTATGTCTTGCGCATTTGCAGGATATGAATTGGCGATGGAAGCATATAAAAAAGCAATTAAAGATAAATACCGTTTCTTCTCTTATGGAGACGCGTTATTGTTTATCTAAATTTTAGTAAAACAAAAAACTATTAAAAAAGGGGACAGATTTGCATCTGTCCCCTTTTTTAATTTTATAAATTCTTTGACCTTTAGTTAAAAAGATAAACTCATCTTTTGAGCTAAATTTTTTAAATCATTTTGTACCGCATCCACCAAGGGAATACCTTTTTGCATGCGTTCTTTTTCCATTGCACGCTCTATATCTCCTGCTACATATACTTGATCATGTCCTGCTGCAGGTTTTGCATTTCTAAAACGATTCAACCATAAATCCATATTCGATTTAAAATCTGCAGCGGGTCTAAACGCATCAATACGCATTGCCCCAATAAAATGTCCAAGACCTTCGCCTGGCATATTTTCTGGCATGGGAACATAAGCAGGAAAAGGTGGTGCCCATGGACCAAAACTAGCACCACTTAAAACAGCCGAAAAAATATCTACTATAGCACCTAATGCGTATCCTTTATGACTACCCTGCTCTTTTTCGGAACCTAATGGTAAAAGTGCTCCTCCATTTTTTAAAATATTGGCATCCTGCGTAGGATTGCCTGCTGCGTCTTGTGCCCATCCCAATGGAATAGAAGTATTGTTTCTTTGTGCAATTTCTAATTTACCATTGGCTGCAGTGGTCGTTGCAAAATCTGCCACAAATGGCGCAGCTTCTCCAGCCGGAATTGCAACTGCAATAGGATTGGTCCCTAATAATTTTTCTGCTGCATAAGTAGGTGCCACTAATGCACTTGCATTGGTCATGGCAATACCAATCATCTCTTGTTCCAAAGCCATCATGGCATGGTAACCAGCGATACCAAAATGATTGCTATTTTTTACACTCACCCAACCTGTTCCTACTTGTTTCGCTTTCTCCATGGCAATCTCCATGGCTCTTGGAGCAACGATCAAACCTAAACCTCTATCCCCGTCAATCACAGCCGTAGAAGGCGTTTCATGCACGATCTTAATATTGGGCTTGGCATTGATTCTTCCAAGTTCCCATAATCTTACATAACCAACTAGTCTAGCTATTCCATGACTATCAATGCCTCTTAAATCGGCAGATAACAATACTTTGGTCGCCAATGCTGCATCTGAATCAGTACAGCCCATTTTTAAAAAAACAGCTTCTGCAAATGCAGCTAATTGTTGGTATGTATAATGATGCTTTGATTCCATGGCACAAATTTACAAATAAAAAAGGTGTACTGACAAGTACACCTTTTGAGCTAAAGCTTAAATGATATTAGAATGGTAAATCGTCCATTGCTTCATTGCTATCTGCAGCTGCTGTTGTTGCAGGATTATAGCTTTGAGTAGGATTCGATTCACCACCATAGTTGGATTGTTCTCCACCTGATCCACCTGAAGGTTTCGCACCTAATAATTGTACCGAAACAATTCTTAAGGTCAAAGATGCCCCTTGACGGCCATCTGTTGTAGTATAGGATCTTACATCTGGTGTACCTTCTACATAGACTTGTGTGCCCTTCTTTAAATAAGGTGCCACAGCAGTACGATCTGTCCAATAAGAGCAATCTACCCAAGTAGTTCTGTCTTTTTGTACCCCTTGCGCATCCTTGTATTTTTCTGTATGCGCTACGTTGAAATTGATGACAGACTTGCCATTTACGTTATTCACCACGGCGTCCTTGCCTAAATTTCCGATGACTTGTAACTTTATCATATTGTATAATTTAACTTTCTAAGACAATGAAGGTAGTAATTTTTTATTACTTTTGTGCCAAGCCAACTTTTAACTGGCCACCGAAATATGAGCAAAAAAGGAAAGGTACTTGTCGCAATGAGCGGCGGAATAGATAGCACAGTCGCTGCAATTCTCTTACACAACGAAGGATATGAAGTAGTCGGAATTACCATGAAAACATGGGATTATTCCACCAGCAATGCCAATGGCAAGGAAACAGGCTGTTGCAATATCGATTCATTCAACGACGCTAGAATGGCGGCAGTGAACAATGGATTTCCACATTATATATTAGATATCAGAGAAGAATTTGGTGACTTTGTCATTGAAAATTTTGTAGAAGAATATTTAGCTGGCAGAACCCCCAACCCATGTGTGATGTGCAACACGCATATTAAATGGCGCGCCTTACTTAAAAGAGCGGATGCATTGGGTTGTGAATTTATTGCAACTGGGCATTATGCAAAAGTGCGTCAACACGACAACGGACGATATGTGATTTCAAAAGGATTAGATGAAACCAAGGACCAAAGCTATGTGCTATGGGGCGTGGATCAAGATTTATTAAAGCGCACTATTCTTCCACTAGGTGGCATGCATAAAAAAGATATAAAACAAATGGCCATTGATATGGGCTATCCAGAACTTGCTAAAAAAAGCGAGAGCTATGAAATTTGTTTTGTACCTGATAATGATTATAGAGGGTTTTTAAAACGTCGTGTGGATGGATTAGAAGAAAAAGTAAATGGCGGATGGTTTGTAGATAATAAAGGAAAAAGATTAGGCAAACATAAAGGCTATCCATTTTATACCATTGGTCAAAGAAAAGGTTTAGAACTAGCAATGGGCCATCCAGTCTATGTTACAGCGATTGATCCTGAAAAAAATATTGTAGTCATTGGCGATGAAGCAGACTTAGATAAGAATGATATGCTAGTTGCAAAAATGAATTGGATCAAATACGATCATCTTCCAACAGATATGGACTTGATGGCAAAAATCAGGTACCATGATAGTGGTGCATTGTGTACCTTATCCCATACCGACATGGGTGTTCAAGCAAGATTTTACGAAAATGTAAAGAGTATAGCGCCAGGACAAAGTGCTGTATTTTATGAAGGCGACGATGTGGTTGCTGGAGGCATTATACAGAGCGGCGTTTTAGTATAGCGCCAAACAAGGTGTCTGCTTGTTTGGTGTAGCCAATAAAATATTGCTGCTTAATTAATTCAAATTGACCTTGCGCTAAAATTGCATTTACATGTGCTTCGTTTTCTGCTGCATATACTGAACAAGTTGCAAGCAATAAATGCCCATCTAATTTTACAGTTGGTAAAATATTGGTAATGATTTTTGATTGTAACTCGGTATAGTTCACTAAATCTTTCTTTTTGAAAAAAGCAATTTGTTCTGGCGTCCTACCCCAAGTTCCAGAACCAGAACAAGGTAAATCTGCAAAGACAAAGTCAAATGGCTTCTTGATATCAAATGGTTCGGTTAAGTCAATCACTTGGACACTAGCTGGACGAATACCCGCTTCTTGCAAGCGTTTATCTGCATTGAATAAAATACTTTCTCGCACATCCGATACATGCATGCGTATATTCTGCATGGTATCAAACATCAAAATAGTTTTACCCCCACTTGCTGCACAGGCATCCCAAACATGGATAGGTGTTTCCATACTAGTTGGAACAAAATGTAATAATTCGCCAAGTGCTTGCGAGTTTAAATCCTGAATCACCGCCTCTTTGTTCAATGCCAACACATTTTGTAATGCAGTGGTATTTGAAAATGCAAAGCAATGCTCATGCACCTGGGTATACTCTATAGACGCAGCAACTAATGCAGCAACCACTTTCTCTTTTTGCCAAGGTCTAATTCTAATAAATAATAAAGGCTGGATGGTATGGGAATGAATAAATGTCGGGATGTCTATTTCCTTTGAAATAGCCTCCTGTAAAGGAAAATTTGCATGCATGTCCCTAAAATGCGCATAACAAAAAGCACTGATACTTTTACGATCTTTACTTCCGTGTTTTTTATTGGCAGCAAAATATTTTTTTAAATAAGCAGCCAAAGGTTCTGGCCCTTGATAAGCAGCAACTAATTTTTGAGCAGTTTCTTGATGTTGATTTTGATGCGTCATGCTATAAAAAAGAAAGTCATGCAAAACATGACTTTCTGATATTCTTTTT
>CALPJR020000093.1 GCA_943323935.2 Bifidobacterium breve | reverse complement strand
TTTCTTTTTGTTCTTTTTTTGAGCAATACCCATATTGCTAAAACAAATTAATGCAATTACTAAAAGTCCGTATCTTATAATTGATTTCATATTATTGTATTATTGAGCTTTAATGGTTTCAGTGATTGCTTTCAGTTTATCTGAAGCAATTTGTTGTAAAGCTGGTATGGTTGCATTTTCAGCTATACTTTTATAGGTTGCAATTGCATTAAAACTATCATTTTGTGCTAAGTAGATATCTCCTAATAAAATGTATGTTTTAGTCACCCAAAATTCATAAGAAGCTTGTTTTTTAATGACATCAAAGGCGGTCTTTTCTGCTATATTGTATTTTTGTTGATTAAAATAGATATATGCTGTTAAGTAATGGGCTTCGGCGGTATACATTGAACTGTTTGATTTTAACACTGTATTCAATATTTGTAAAGCGCTAATGGTATCTTTTTGAGCAATGGTCTGATGGTATAATGCCATATTCGCCATTAATACATCATCTGTGGCACTATTTTTATCAGACAAAATAAGCACGGCTGTCTTGGAGGCTTCTACCCAATTTTCGGCCTTGTATTGACACCTTAAAAGCCCTTTAATTGCTTCATTTTTTTGCTCTTGCTGAGTTGCATACTCTAGGACTATTTTAAAGTATTGTTCTGCACCAACATAATCTTTTAAATTAAAATAATACAATCTAGCGGCTGTAATGGCTGCTCTCTCCGAGAATTGATTGGGTGCTTTATTTGCAATTTTTCCAAAATATACTGCAGCTGTGTCATACTGATCTAATGAATAGGCCATTTCCGCTAAGTAATTCATTGCGTTCATTTGAAACTTACCTTCAGGGTAACCTTCTAAGTATTTTCTGAAACCATTTGTAGCATTGCTATACTTTTTATCTTCATATTGGATGATAGCAGCTCGATACATCAATGAATCTTGTTCATTGTATGACAATGGTTTTCCAAAATCATTCATAAATTGTACATAGGCTTCTGGCTGTTGTTCTTCTACAAAAATATTTCGGATATATTCCAGTGCATTATCACTCTCTGCTGAATTTGGATAGGCACTGTACAATGATTTAAAATTTTGTAAGGCTTCTTGGTTCTTATTCAAATTAAAATACACAATACCTAATTTATAATAGGCCAATGGGTAGAACTCTGTAGCCTTATTGTCTAATAAAACTTTTGACAATGGTGTAATTGCTTCTTGAAATTGTTCCTTGCTTGTATAGGTATCTGCTAATTCCATTCTAGCATCACTTAAATAATTAGACTGGCTAAAATAAGTATCATAGCTATTCAATATTTTTAGTTTTTCTTTATTTAAACCAAGCGCACCATAGATAATCGCCTTTTGCAAACTGGCATAATCTTCAAAATTCCAACCTAAATCAATGATTTTTTGGTAAGATTTTAATGCTTGTTTGTATTGTTTTGTCATAAATTGACAATCAGACAAACGTACCAATGCATCTTTCTGATAAGCAGAAGATTCTGCATACGGATTAAAATCTGCAGCAATTGTAAATAATTGCAACGCTTTTGTGTAGTTATTATTTTTTAAATGACAGTAGCCTAAAGTATAATTGGCATGTTTTTTTGTGATTTCACCTATCTCAATAGGATCTAAAATATATTTTTCAAGATGTTCTATAGCCTCGTCTATTCTACCCATCTTATAAGCAAGCTCCCCAATCCAAAAATAGGTTTGTGCTAAAACGTTCTTATTATATGGTAAATTTTTAACTTGAGAAAATAGCTCATATGCTTTTTCATTTTGACCATCATTGATTGAAAGTGCCGCTTTCCCAAATAAGATATTAGGATATAATTTCAAAAGTGCCTCTTCTAATGTATCCATTTTTTGATAAGCGTCATAGGCTTTATTAAAATCATTACTATAAGCCAGGGATGTCACATATAAAATTTTAGCTTCATTACTATATACACTATTTGGATAGGCTTGATTAAATTTTTCAAGCGATTGTAAGGCAACACTATATTCTTTTAATTCAATAGTTAATTTTGCATAATTAAATAATGCAATTTCTTTCTGTGCTAAATTTTGGCTTTTAGTTGCACAAAGAAAAAAAGCATTTTTAGCCCCTAATTTATTATTTGTTTTTAAATAAGAAGTAGCCAATAAGTACATACTATTTTGCCCTAATGAATCCTCTACATTCGCTAATTGCTTAAACCCAAGTATTGCATCATTCCATTGCTGTGCTTGAAAATAACAAAAAGACAATTGGTATAAATCCTGAGATTCTACTTGTTTTTGAGACTTCACATAATTTGCTAAATAAGGCAAAGCTTTTTCATATTGTTTTTGCTCAAACAATAAGTGCCCCATTAATTGAGCTAATTGGCTTGTGTAATATTGCCCATTATTTTGTAATGCTTGTTCTGTATTTTTAATTGCTGCGTCTACATCTCCTAAGAAATAATACAATTGACTGATATAAAATGGAGTTAGTGTGCTATATGCTTTATTTTTTTCTGCAATTTTAAAACAGCTTAAAGCCAATTTGAAATCTTTTTGTTGTAATGCAACAAAACCTGCATAGTAGTTGGCATCGGTATAAAACGGACTTGTTTGAACTTGTCTTATACTCATTAAATAACTTGTAGATTGATCCCAATCTCCTTTTTTGAAATATAAATAACCCAATTGAAACTGCATTAAAGCCAGTTCTTTATTTTCAAGATCATCTATACTGATTTTTAAATATGCTTGAATGGATGCGTCTACTTGTTGTTTTCTAAAAAAATATTTTGCTAATTCAAAATTTAACCTAGAATGATAGATCTTATTTGAATTGTTTTTTAACCAATTTTCGGCTTGTTGAACTGCATACGATTTCTCTAAAGCCACTGATAATAAATGGTAATGGAAAGCTATATCAACAGCATTTGGTTCAAAAAAATGGGCTGATTGTATGGTTTGATAGGCAGCTAAACTATCGCCTTGCTGAAGGGATTTTAATCCATTTTGATATAATTGACTAAGTGGTGCCTCGAAATGCATTAATTGACTTGATACAGGTGCAGTAAAAAGCAAGGTAAAGTTTAAAAGCAACAGGATTGGACTTGCTTTTTTGATGTGTTTTAACATAGAAGCCGTTGTTTAGTAGGATAGTATTATAAAAATACACTTTGATTATAAAACGCTTCGTTAAATAAGCTTATTGTGGAAAAACAGATACAATCCTTAAATTTGTCAACAAATGCAATAAATATGTATGAACATTCGACAACAGTAAGGGTTAGGTATGCAGAAACCGATAGAATGGATGTGGTGTATTATGGGAATTATGCTATGTATTTTGAAATAGGTCGTGTAGAGGCGATTCGACATCTAGGCGTATCCTACAAGGATATCGAAGATATGGGCATTATTTTACCTGTTGTAGAGCTTAATATTAAGTACTTAAGACCAGCTAAATATGACGATCTAATTACTATTAAAAGTCAGATTAAGACCTTACCTACCGACCATAAAATTATATTTGACCAAGAAGTATATAATTCCTCTGGTAAACTTTTAACAATTGGACAAGTAAAACTCTATTTCATGGATGCAACTATGAATAATAGAACCGAAATGCCTGATATTATGAAGGAAAAACTAAGCGTCTATTTTAGTTAAACCGCCTTTTTTGGGTTTACTTTGCAACCAAATTGAAGCATATATATGATGGATCAAATTCAGGCTACTATTATCACCATTGGAGACGAATTATTAATCGGTCAAGTGATTGATACCAATAGTGCATATATCGCTCAAAAGTTAAATTCAATTGGTGTACAAGTGTATCAAAGAATTGCAGTTGGAGATGAGGCCCAATCTATCACCAATGCTTTGGATACTGCCATTGAAAAAAGTCAAATTGTTATTATTACAGGAGGATTAGGCCCAACTGCGGACGATATCACCAAACCTTTGTTGAATCGATATTTTGGTGGCAAAATGACGCTAGACCAACCAACTTTAGACCATATCACTTATATTTTTGAGCAAGTTCACAAGCGACCAATGATTGAACGAAATCGTAAACAAGCAGAAGTGCCAGATGTTTGCGAGGTTTTATTCAATCAAACAGGCACTGCACCAGGTATGCTTTTTAAGAAAAACAATAGTCTAATTTTTTCATTGCCAGGTGTGCCCCATGAAATGCAATGGTTAACCAATGAAAAGGTTTTACCAATGATACTTGAAAGACTTCAATTAGGTGTAATAGCACATAGAACATTGCTTACAGCTGGTGTTGGAGAGTCCTTCTTAGCTGAATCTATCCAAAATTTCGAAACAAATCTTCCCGAAAATATCAAATTAGCCTACCTACCCTCCTATGGTATGGTAAGATTAAGATTGACAGGAAAAAGCGATGATACCGTAAGTTTAAATAGTCAATTAGACACTTTATTTGAACAATTAAAAGAACAGGTAAAAGAGCACCTTGTTACAGATAAAGATGAACCTATTGAAGTGGTCGTTGGACGGCTTTTGAAAGCACATAACCACACAGTATCAACTGCAGAAAGTTGTACAGGAGGTTATATTGGCCATCTTTTATCAAAACATGCTGGTTCATCCACCTTTTTTACAGGAAGTATTGTGAGTTATGACAATCGTATCAAAACTGAGTTTTTAGATGTGCCAACCAGCATCTTAAAAACGGTTGGTGCTGTTAGTAAGGAAGCCGTAGAACAAATGGCCATAGCAATAAGATCAAAAATGAACACTGATTTTGGTATTTCAGTGAGTGGTATCATGGGCCCATCTGGTCAAACAGATGAAAAACCACTAGGAATGGTGTGGATTGGGGTAGCCAATAAAGAAAAAGTGGTATCTAAAGTCTTTTACCTCCGATTTGATCGACAAAAGAATATAGAAGTAACTGCCAATCAAGCTATAAATTTACTTAGGTTACTCATAATCAATAAGATTTAGTCTTATTTTTGCTAAAATTATTCCCTATGTCTGTAGTTGACTTGATT
>CALPJR020000092.1 GCA_943323935.2 Bifidobacterium breve | reverse complement strand
TATTTATAGACAACGATTTCCAAGCTTGTAAAGAATTGACAGATTGGACAAAAGTGGCAAATGCAATTGTAAAGGAAAAAACATACTAGAAATTTCATCATGAGCGACGAAATCAAACACGAATGTGGCTTAGCATTCATTAGGTTAAGGAAACCATTCTCCTACTATTTACAAAACAGGGGGTCAGTTACCTACGGTCTAAATAAGTTGTACCTATTGATGGAGAAGCAACACAATCGTGGTCAAGATGGCGCAGGGATTGCAACTGTTAAACTAGATATAGAAGCAGGCAATCCTTTTTTGTATCGATTAAGAAGTAGCGCGCAACAACCTATTGCTGATTTGTTTTATAAAGTAGGTCAAGAAATACAGGAACTAGAAAAATTACAACCAGATATTACCAAGCACCCAGGTTTAATGAAAGGGCATTTGCCTTTTATGGGTGAATTGTTATTAGGACATTTAAGGTATGGCACCCAAGGCAAGAATAATGTTGAATTCTGCCATCCATTTATTAAGAGAAATTTAGTGCCAGGAAAAAACCTTGCATTAGCGGGTAATTTCAATTTGGTGAATACAGATGAATTATTCAAACTCATCCAACATGATCCAGGTCCTTTTGAAAAACAAAGCGACTTAGCAGCGATGATGGAAGTGATTCATCACTTTTTAGTCATTGAAGAAACTAAAAATCCCAATTGTCCAAATATTGCTGAGGTATTAAAGCAAGCCGTACCTATGTTTGATGGGGGCTTTACGATTGGTGGATTAGTTGGGAATGGTTATAGTTTTATCATGCGTGATGCACATGGCATTCGTCCAGCTTATTATTATATTGACGGGGAAGTGATTGTAGCTGCTAGCGAAAGAGCTGCAATACGTACCACATTTAATGTAGGCGAGAATGAAGTACATGAATTAATGCCGGGCAATGCTTTAATTATTGACGATAAGGGCGGATACACCATAGAACAAATTATTGCACCAAAAGAAAGAAGGGCTTGTTCTTTTGAGCGTATTTATTTTTCTAGAGGCGGGGATGAAAAAATTTACAGAGAGCGTATCGCCCTCGGCCATTACTTAAGTAAAATTGTTTTAGATAGAATCGAAAAAGATTTAAAGAATACGATCTTCTCTTATATTCCAAATACTGCGGAAGTTGCTTTTTACGGATTGACAAAAGGGATGGAAGAATACCTGAATGCCATTAAAGTAGAACGTATTTTAAGCTGGGGTAAAGACATAGATGCCGATAAATTAGAAGCGATGGTGAATCGAAAAATTCGCCAAGAAAAAATTGCTATCAAAGATGTCAAATTAAGAACATTCATTACTGAAGATGCGAATCGCAATGAGATGGTGCAACATGTGTATGATATCACTTATGGTACAGTACGAAAAAATGAAGATAGCTTAGTGGTCATTGATGATAGTATTGTTAGAGGAACGACTTTAAAAGAAAGTATTGTTCGAATGCTATCGAGACTTTCACCAAAAAAGATCATTGTTGTTTCATCTGCACCTCAAATTAGGTATCCAGACTGTTATGGTATCGACATGAGCAAGATGGGCGATTTCATTGCATTTAAAGCAGCTATTGCTTTATTGAAAGAAAGAGGCATGGAGCAGATCATGAATGATGTCTATCAAAAGATCAAAACACTTGAAGCTAAGAACGAACTACATACAGAAAACGTGGTGCGTGAATTATACAAGCCATTTACAACAGAAGAAATTTCTGACAAAATTGCGCAACTCATCACGCCAGATAATATTCAAATACCTGTAGAAGTGATTTATCAAACGATTGAAGGATTGCATGCCTGTTGTCCTACCAACACGGGTGACTGGTATTTTACTGGTAATTATCCAACACCGGGCGGGAATAAAGTTTGCAATAAAGCTTATTCTAATTATATCGAGGGAAATAACCAAAGAGGGTATTAATAAAAAAAGGCGCTATCAGCGCCTTTTTTTATTAAATATATTTTTGAGTAAAATAAATTTTTTTTTAAATATATTTACTTGATTAAATATATTTACTTGTGTAATTTTATTGATTAAATATATTTAATAAAATTAATTAGAGTCGATAGCAAATTGCATTGATATTCATCCCCGCTCCAACAGATGCAAAAATCACCACATCGCCTTTTTCTAAATGATGTTCTGGGTATTTTCCTTTAAGTACTAGATCGTATAAGGTTGGAATAGTCGCTACAGAACTATTACCTAATTCGTGGATACTCATTGGCATGATATCTGCTGGAATTTCTTTTATATCATATAATTTGTACAATGCTTTAATAAAGCCTTCATCCATTTTTTCATTGGCTTGATGTAAAAAGAATTTTTTCACTTCATGTATGTCCACTCCAGCCTTTTCGATACAGGCTTTCATGGCAATTGGTACATTCTTAATGGCATACTCATAGACCTTTCGGCCTTTCATTTTTATATACCTTGTTGTGTCATCTGCTTGGGGATGATTTGACTTACCCAAGTATAAAAAATAGGCTTCATCGTTACAATGGCTTTGTACACTAAAGGCTAAAATACCCTGATTAGGATCATCGCTATGTTCCACAATACATGCGCCTGCGCCATCACTAAAAATCATACTATCTCTGTCGTGTTGATCCACGACCCTGCTTAATGTCTCGGCGCCAATCACTAAACATCTTTTTGCCATCCCCGATTTAATAAATGAATCTGCTTGAATGACACCTTGGATCCAACCAGGACAGCCAAATAAAATATCATAAGCCACACAGCTTGGATTCACAATACCTAAATGATGTTTTACTCTAGATGCAATTGCAGGCACGGCATCAGATTGGATGGTGCCATTTAGTACGTCTCCAAAATTATGTGCTACAATAATTTGATCAATTGTTTCAGGATCTATTCCTGCAGCCTGGATGGCTAATTTAGCTGCCGCTGCAGCTAGGTCAGAAGTATTGACATCTACATCGGCATATCGTCTTTCCATGATGCCAGTGATCCCTTTAAATTTTTCAACAATTTCTTGATTAGGGGTTTTGATCAATTCATTTTGCTCATCATAAAAAGTATTTTCAACAAAATCTTGATTGGACTTAATATGGTGCGGTATAATACTACCTGTGCCGGTTATAATGGTTGCCATAGAGGGGTAATTTATTTTATAAGCAATATCCCAATTATCCCTAAGTTAGGCAATTTAGATATATTTATCGCCTTTGTTCCTCTTTACTTCAGCTACATATTCTTTGATAGACTGTTCTTTATCCCTGCTACAAATCAATAAAACATCCTTTGTATCCACCACAATAAAGTCATCTAAACCTTGCAGTACAACTAATTTGCCCTTAGGTGAATTGACCATACATTTTGTAGCATCAATCACAATCACATTATCAGAAGCAACAGCATTGCCTAAATAATCCTTTTCCATATTCTCATAAGCGCTATTCCATGTACCTAGGTCGCTCCATCCAAAGGAGGCTGGTATCACATAGACGTTGTTGGCTTTTTCCATAATAGCGATATCAATTGAAATATTGGTACACTGTGGGTAGATTTTTTGAATTGCAGCATTTTCAGCTGGTGTGTTAAAATGTAGCTTCTCTTGATCAAATAATTCAAACATTTCTGGCTGGTACTTCTCGAAAGCAGTTAAGATATTACTAATTTTCCAAGCAAAAATTCCTGCGTTCCATAAAAAATCACCACTTGCTAAAAAGGATTTAGCAATTTCTAAATCTGGTTTTTCGGTAAAGGTTTTTACTTTGTATACATCCTTAGCCACTTCTAGTCCTTCAAATTGGATATAACCATAGCCCGTGTTTGGGTGCGTAGGCTGAATCCCTAAAGTGGCCAATGCCTTTATATTATCTACAAAATCTAAAGCTTCTAATGCAATAGATTGAAAACGTTCCTCTTCTAAAATTAAATGGTCACTTGGTGCTACGATACATTTTGCATCAGGATTCATCTGCGCCAATTTAAATGAGATATAGGCAATGCAAGGCGCTGTATTTTTTTTGCTAGGCTCTGCTAAAATATTTTCAACCGGTAGTATTGGTAATTGTTTTTTTACAATGTCAACATACTCTTCGGATGTAACAATAAATATATTTTCAGCAGGAATAAATTTCGCATAACGTTCATAGGTCCATTGCACCAATGTCTTACCGGTATTCAATACATCTAAAAATTGTTTTGGGAGCGCAGTCCTACTCATTGGCCAAAAACGACTTCCAATACCTCCAGCCATAATGGCTACATAGTGATTTTTATTTTGCATAGATATGTTTTATAAAATCCCCTCTTTCATTAAATCGTGCATATGTATCATTCCTATATACTGAGCTTCGTCGGCCACTATCAATTGACTAATATCATGCGCTTTCATTAAATCAAATGCTTCAATGGCCAAAGTGTTGGAGGAAATAGTAATTGGCTTTTTATGAAAAATATCAGCGGCTTTAAGATCTTGTATACTATTATGTTGTTCTAACATTCGGCGAATATCACCATCTGTAATCATGCCAATAATAGTACCAGTATCATCTAACACAACTGTTGCCCCCATCCTGCTTTTTGAAATTGTGCTAATAACTTCTTTAATACTAGTGGAAGCTTGTACACTTGGTTGTGTATTTTGTTTTGCAATGGCACCCGTTGTTAAGGTTAATCTTTTACCAAGATTACCACCTGGATGAAATTTGGCAAAATCATTAGATTTGAAACCCTTTAATTCCATAAATGCAATAGCCATTAAATCCCCCATCACCATTTGAGCAGTGGTAGAGGAGGTGGGTGCTAAATTATGAATACATGCTTCTTGATCTACAGTGGTGTTCACCACAAGTGGTGTTGCTTTGCCTAAATAACTATCTACATTACCAACCATGGCAATCAGCGGATTACCAAAATGGGCTACTAAATCTACTAATAATTTAATTTCTGGACTCTCGCCACTCTTGCTAATAATCATCACCACATCTTCTGGTCCAATCATACC
>CALPJR020000091.1 GCA_943323935.2 Bifidobacterium breve | reverse complement strand
GTCCATGCGGAACAATTGCGTTTTGACTTTTCTCATTTTGCAAAGATGACCAATGAGGAAATTGATGCAGTAACAAAATTGGTGAATGAAAAAGTCAAAGAAAATATACCTGTAGTCATTAAAGAAATGACTAAAGATGAAGCGATTGCCCTTGGTGCAATGGCTTTATTTGGTGAAAAATATGGTGACAGGGTTCGTGTTGTGGTGATGGATCCAAATTACTCCATTGAATTATGCGGCGGAACCCATGTGGGCACCACCGGCGAAATAGGTCATTTTATAATTAAAGCAGAATCCTCTGTAGCAGCAGGTGTAAGAAGAATCGAAGCCGTGGTAGGACATGCAGCAGAAGCATTTCAAGCAGAAGCAAAAGATAAATTAAAAAAACAAGTTGCTCAACTAGAAGAAGCAAATGATGTGATTGCAGCAAGCTTAAATCAAAAACAAACAAGCATAGATACTAGTGCATATTCGGTGGAGCAGCTATCAATTTATATAATTGAGTTGCAAAATCAACAAAAGGAACTCAAGAAAGCATTAGAAAGTAGAGAAGCCATCCTTGTGAACGAATTGGTAGAAGCACAACAAAATAATTTTGAAATCATTGGAGGTGTAAATTACCTTGGACTTAGAGTACAATTAAGTCAGATGGACCAATATAAAAAAGCAGCTCAATTATTGACTCAAACAAAAACTGGCGAGGTGATGGTTTTACTAGTTGGAACAGAAGGCGAAAAAGCTTTTGCAGCCATATCTATGAGTGAGGCATTGGTTGCTGCTAAAAATTGGGAGGCGCCACAATTGATCAAAACCCATATTGCTGGTTTGATTAAAGGTGGTGGTGGAGGTCAAAAAACTTTGGCTGCAGCTGGTGGACAGGATGGAAGTCAATTAGAGCTAGTATTGTCTACAATCAAATCACTTCTTTAAGGCTATGCCAAATAAGATGCAATATCAAGCAGTGATTGGATTAGAAATTCATGCACAATTAGCTACTAATAGCAAACTTTTCTGTGGTGATGCAACTAGTTTTGGAGCAGACCCAAATACACATATAAGCCCAATTACATTAGGACATCCTGGGACTTTGCCAAAAACAAATATTAAAGCGGTTGAATTTGCAATTAAAATGGGATTGGCTTGCGGCTCAACCATTGCAAAAGAAAATTATTTTGCAAGAAAAAATTATTTCTACGCAGACTTACCTAAAGGTTATCAAATCTCGCAACATACCACCCCTATTTGTGGAGGTGGTCAAGTTACCATTCAAACAAAGGAAGGTGCAAAGCAAATTCAATTGAACAGAATTCACTTGGAGGAAGATGCTGGAAAAAGCATACATGATCTCTCTCCTACAGATACATTGATAGATTTAAATAGAGCAGGTACAGCATTAATTGAAATTGTGACGGAGCCTTGTATACATAGTGCCGAAGATGCTTTTTTATATGTCACTGAAGTGCGTAAGCTAGTTAGATGGCTTGGTATTTGCGATGGCAATATGGAAGAAGGAAGTTTAAGATGTGACGCGAATATTTCTGTTCGATTAAATGGCGACAATACATTAGGTACTCGAGTAGAAGTAAAGAATTTAAATTCTATTCGCAATATTAAAAAAGCAATAGAATTTGAGGTGGATCGTTTGATTGCACTTATCGAAAATGGAACACCCATCATTCAACAAACAAGAAGTTTTGATGCAAGTAATGATACCACATTTGCCATTAGAGACAAGGAGGATGCCAATGACTATCGATATTTTCCCGATCCTGACCTTGCTCCGCTTCAAATAACAGATGCTTATTTACAATCCATCCAATCTAGTTTACCTGCCTTGCCAAATACATTGAAAAAAGAATGGGCTGTTCAATTTGGCCTAAACGCGTATGATATAGACCAACTTTGTGACAATAAACAGGAGGCTGATTTTTACTTATTATGGAGCAAGCATACTACCTTGTATAAAGCCGCTGCTAATTTTATCATTGGCCCCATTCGTGCTTATTTGAATACAGAACATAAAACATATAGCGATTTGATGCCTTTACTGCCAAAGCTTTCTGAATTATTAGAAATGGTAGATCAACAATTATTAAGTTTTTCTGTTGCAACAGAAAAAGTATTACCTGCGGTTTTAATAGATGGGGAATCACCAATGGACTTTGCTAGCGCAAATGCATTGTTGCAAAATAGTAACGAAGGCGCACTGACTGCATGGATACAAGAAGTACTAAACAATCATCCCGACAAAGTGGATGCCTATAAAAAAGGGAAGAAAGGACTCATGGGGGTATTTGTTGGAGAAGTGAAAAAAATAAGTAAAGGACAATCAGATCCACAAAAAACAACAAAAATTTTAGAAGCAATATTGTCAAAATAGAAAATTTATTTTATGCTAAAAAAAATAAGCATCGTATTATTAAGTGTTTTACTTTTCATACTACCTGGATGTAAAGACAAAAACCAAGACGCGCGTTATAGCGTTTCTGGAACTATTAAAAATGCAGCAAATAAGCCACTTTTGTTACAGGAAATTCCATATGGCGGAAAGCCAATCATTACATTGGACTCTATCACTTTGGATGCCAATGGGAAATACAATTTTGAATTCATTGCAAAACAGGAAGGCATCTACCGACTAAGTAGTGGAGATGAATTAGATATTAGCTTTATCAATGATGAGGAGCAAATACAGATCAATGCAGATGCTACGAATTTCGCAAGCTATACAGTAAAAGGGTCTCCACATAGTGCCGCAATGATTGAATACATGAAATCCTACAGGTCTAAGGATTCTTCTTTATTTGCGACGCTTTATGCTTTAGATAATTTGCAACAAAGCAATGGTAAAGACAGTACTATTTTTTATCTACAACAACAGAAAGATAAACAGATCAAAGCGCTCAATGACCATGTTGAAAATACCATCAACAGTTCAAATAGCCCAGCGCTCATTTATTTTGCATTAGGCATGGCTTTAAGATCCATGGAAATTAATAAGGTACTTGCAATGGCTAAGGCCGTTGCAGAAAAAACAAAAGCCGAATCCTTAGTTGAATTTGTAACCATTTTAAGTGGGCAGGTACAGGCAGCAAGTCCAGCAAGTGCTATCACAGTTGGTGCAATGGCGCCAGAAATTGCATTACAAGATGCTACAGGCAAAATCATCACATTGAGTAGCTTAAAGGGTAAATATGTACTAGTTGACTTTTGGGCAAGTTGGTGTGGCCCTTGTAGAAGAGAAAATCCAAATGTCGTTGCTGCTTATGAGCAATTTAAGCTTAAAAATTTCACTATACTTGGGGTTTCATTAGATGATGATAAAGAAGATTGGATAGAAGCAGTTCAACAAGACAAATTAAATTGGATACAAATTAGTGATTTAAAAAAATGGGAAAGTACTGTGGTGAGTACTTATCAAATTCAGGGCATTCCATTTAATGTGCTATTGGATCCAACAGGAAAAATTATTGCAACAGACTTAAGAGGAAGTGCTTTACAAAACACATTAAAACAATTACTTCCTTAGCACATCAAAATGAATTGAAATGCAGTTTAAGTGCATTACAAATTAATTCTATAAAAAAAGCGCTTCATAATTGAAGCGCTTTTTTTGGGTCATACCTATCTTATAATAAATTTACCTTGACTTAATAAAGGATTTAATTAATGCTGGCAGCAATACTAAGTTCGTGAGTGTACTTACTACCAAAGTGATCGAAGTCAACCACCCTAGTGCTTTTGTTCCTCCAAAATCACTAAAACAGAAAATGATAAAACCAGCTACCAATACCAAAGAGGTATAAATGATGCTAATGCCAGTATGCTTGATTGTCTGCACCAATGTGGTATGCACTTGATAATTTAAATGCGGTAATTCCTGCTTATAGTTCACTAAAAAACGAATTGTCACATCAATCGCGATACCCAATGCCACGCTAAATACCAATACCGTAGATGGCTTTAAAGAAATGCCAGTCCAGCCCATGATACCTGCTGTAATAAACAGGGGCACAATATTGGGTATTAAAGAACAAATTAAAATAGGGAAAGACCTAAATAAGAAAATCATACAAATTGCAATCAATAAAAAGGCCCAGAAAATAGATTCTCCTAAACCCTTTACAATAAAATTACTCCCTTCTAAAAATGTCACACTACTGCCTGTAATCACCACATTATATTTAGCTGTATCAAAAATAGCTGTAGATGTACTGTCTATCTTATGTAATAATCCTGGAAGCTTAGCGCTTCCAATATCTTTCATGTTGACACTGATTCTTGTTTGGCGTTTAGCAGAATCAATAAATTTATTCAATAGTTGGACTGGATTATTACCAGTTGGTTTTACACCCTCTTTTGGAGCTGCACTTGCAAAATAAGGTCCAATGAATGCCATTTCTGTTCCTGTTGGCACTGCATAGGATAAGCTATCTCCATCATAAAATGCTTGCTTTGCAAATTTAATGCCTTCTAATAAACCCAATGGCTTACCCAATTCTGGTTGTTCCAATAAAAAAGTATTGAATTCCTCGATAGCTTCTAAAGGCTTGATAGATCTGATTAAACCATTTGGTTTTTTGGTGTCTACTAATATCTCTAAAGGCATCACCCCACCAGCATGATGTTCAAACCATTTTAAGTCAGTATATAATTTATCCTGCTTAGGTAAATCGTCTACAATAAATGCTTCTTTTTTGATTTGCAAAACACCAACTAATGAAATAAGTACCGCAAGGATAGTAATTCCAAAGACCCACTTGGTATGGCTAAATGCCCAACGTTCTATTTTGATCAATATTTTTTCTAAATATGGATTGTCTAGGTAACGAACATGTTTTGCTTTTGGTGCAGGTAAATAAGATAGCACTGGAGGGATAAAAAATAAACTAATGAAAAATAAAATCATAATGTTCAATCCAGATACCCAACCAAATTCTTTCAACAAAGGACTCTTGGTTAATGCAAATACAAAGAAGCCGATAGCAGCAGTGATGTTGCAAAATAAAGTCACTACCCCCATCCTACCAACCATCTGTACAAGTGCCTTGTCCTTATCG
>CALPJR020000090.1 GCA_943323935.2 Bifidobacterium breve | reverse complement strand
TGTTTTAATTGGCTTTTGTCTGCCTTTTCGGCCAATTGTGTGGTTAATTTTTCAACCAAAGCGGCAACTCTTTCCATAGGAATGTCTACTTTTGAAGGAATTAAAGAATAAGGATTTATTTAAGAACGAAAAAGAAATTGCATTATTGTCTATGTTTATTGAACAAAACTTTTCAAAAGAAAAAAGAGGATGGCTTGAGGTCGTTTGTGGCAGCATGTTTAGCGGCAAAACCGAAGAGTTAATTAGAAGACTTAAAAGAGCTCAAATAGCAAATTTAAAAGTAGTCATTTACAAACCAGCAACCGATACCAGGTATGATAAAGAGCATGTGGTGAGTCATGATGCCAACTCTGTTCCTTCCATTCCAATTGACTTCGCAAAAAATATTTTATTACATGTAGCAGATGCGGATGTGGTGGGTATTGACGAAGCACAGTTTTTTGATCATGAAATTATTCCTGTTTGTGAAACGCTGATCATGCAAGGCAAACGAGTGATTGTTGCTGGATTAGATATGGATTATTTAGGTAAGCCGTTTGGACCTATGCCACAACTATTAGCCATTGCTGATTTCATCACCAAACTACATGCTATTTGTGTGCAATGTGGTCATTTAGCGAATGTCTCATATAGAACAAGTGCCGAAAAAGGCACAGTGGTATTGGGTGAAAAAAATAATTACGAGCCAAGATGTAGAATCTGCGCAACAAAATAAGCCTATAAGCTGAATGAAAGAATCGCTTAAAAATATCACCACGCTTCTTAAAAAAGACTTGCTACTTGAATGGAGACAGCAGTATACTTTTTTTGGCATCTTGATTTATTTAGCCTCTACCACTTTTGTGATCTACTTAACCATGGGCCTTCCAGAAGATAAAGTATGGAATGGACTTTATTGGATCACTTTACTTTTTATTTGTATCAATGCAGTGGCAAGAAGCTTCTTGCAAGAAGGAAGAGGAAGGATGCTTTATTTTTATTCGATTGTTAGCCCCGTTAATTTTATTTTATCAAAACTCATTTTCAATAGTTTATTGATGTGTATTATGAGTGCATTGAGTTTGATGCTATTCATGGTGTTACTAGGCAATCCATTAACGCATATTGTATTGTTCTTTGGAATAAGTTGCTTGGGTGGAATAAGTTTGAGTTTGGTATTTAGCTTTTTAGCGGCGATTGCTGCAAAAGCACAACAGCCTTCCGCCATCATGGCTATCTTAGGATTTCCTTTGATTATTCCTCAACTACTTTTACTGATGAAAATTGCGAATATAGCTTTCTCTGATATTGTGCAAAACGGTTTACCTCAACTTGTTGGATTATTAGTTGGATTTGATATCATGATTATCGCACTTGCCTATATTCTTTTTCCATTCTTATGGAAAGACTAGAAAAAATATAATCTAGAATTGCAAATGTCTCACTGTCAATCCGTCGTTGATCAATTGCTTCAATGATTCAATTCCAATTGACAAATGACGCTCCACAAATTCAGCAGTGACGATACTATCACTCGCTTCTGTTTTTACACCCTCTGGCACCATTGGAGAATCACTCACTAATAATAATGCCCCGGTTGGAATCTTATTGTAAAATCCTACTGTAAAAATAGTAGCTGTTTCCATATCAATAGCATAAGCCCTTACTTTAGTCAAGTAGGTTTTAAATTCTTCGTCATGCTCCCAAACTCTTCGGTTGGTCGTGTATACCGTTCCAGTCCAATAATCTACATTGTTATCTCTTATAGTTGTTGAAATTGCTTTTTGTAAAGCAAAGGCAGGCAAGGCTGGCACTTCTGGTGGGAAATAATCATTGGAAGTTCCCTCTCCTCTTAATGCCGCTATTGGTAAAATTAAATCGCCTACTTTATTTCTTTTCTTTAATCCTCCGCACTTTCCTAAGAACAGAACAGCTTCGGGTTGTATTGCAGTTAATAAATCCATAATGGTAGCAGCACCAGGACTACCCATTCCAAAATTGATAATGGTGATCCCTTCTGCTGTTGCACATTGCATTGGACGATCTTTTCCTATGATTTCAACCTGATGTTTTTCGGCAAACATCTTCACATAATTGCTGAAATTAGTCAAAAGGATATATTTACCAAATTGATCTAAACTTGCTCCAGTATACCTAGGTAACCAGTTTTCTACAATTTCTTCTTTTGTTTTCATAAGCTTATCTTTGATCTGATACTTTATAAAATTAACTTATTTTTTCCAATTCATGATTTTAGTTGATTTCCCATCTTATGACTTTAAAGTCCAATCAATTGGTGGAAAAGACCAAATCTTTGATCCTTGCAGAAAAAAATGGGTGGTATTGACCCCAGAAGAATGGGTTAGACAAAATGTATTACAATACCTGATTCAAGTTTGTAAATACCCTATAGAACTTATCGCGATTGAAAAAACAATTCAATTGGGGACACTCAATAAAAGATTTGACATCCTCGTTTATCATGGAACAACCCCATGGATGATTATTGAGTGTAAGGAAGGGAATACATCCCTCGATGAAAAAACAATTCTTCAATTGTTGCAATACCAACAAGTATTGGATGCAAGATATTTAATCGCATCTAATGGACATCAAACAATTGGTGCGGAAATAAAAATGGGGAACCTGCATAGCTTGCATCAGTTCCCCAATTATATTGACCCTAATCTTTAAAGATTAAGGGAAAATTCCTAGTTCGGTATAAGAATGTGCTACCTTATTAATTGCACAAACATAAGCCGCAGTTCTCATATCTGGTATAGATGGGTTTGCATTCCATATTTCCATAATTTCTCTTGTTGCAGTGATCATTGTTTCTTCCAATCCACTATGCACTAAATCAATTTCATCTGGACCATGCGCAATCACAGCTCTTTCAGTCGCACTTACCTTCTTACCTGTTAACTCTTCAATCTGGTTGATGATATTGATATTGGCATTTTCTGTAAAACGTTTTTCTAAACGGCCATATCTAACGTGGCTTAAGTTCTTCAACCACTCAAAATAAGAAACAGTTACACCACCTGCATTCAAATACATATCTGGAATAACTAAGACCCCTTTCTTTGTTAAAATATCATCTGCTTCTGGTGTTAAAGGCCCATTTGCTGCTTCACCAATTATCTTTGCTTTAATATGAGGCGCATTATTTTTATCTATGACATTTTCTAAAGCTGCAGGAATTAAAATATCACATTCCATTTCCAATGCATCTGAACTCTTTTCAATATTGGTAGCACCTGGAAAATTCAAGATGCTGCCTGTTGTTTTTCTATGTTGGAAAACTGCTTCCTCATCTAACCCATCTGCACAATAAATAGCCCCTTCAAATTCAGCGATTGCAACTACCTTAGCGCCATTTGTTCTGAAGAACTTTGCAGAGAAATAACCCACATTACCTAAACCTTGCACAATCACACGCTTATTTTCAATACCAACAGTTAAGCCTAATTTCTTCATCACATCTTCCATCAAACATACTTCTCTTACACCAAAAAAAACACCCAATCCAGTGGCTTCTTTACGACCTCTCACACCACCCAATGATACTGGCTTACCAGTCACACAACCAGCTGCATCAATCTCACCTGGTTTTAATGATTGATAGGTATCTACAATCCAAGCCATTTCACGCTCACCTGTTCCGTAATCTGGAGCAGGCACATCAATACCAGGACCGATAAAATTTTTCTTTACTAATTCTGCAGTATACCTTCTTGTGATTTTTTCTAATTCATACGCGCTTAAAGATCTTGGGCTAATTTTAATACCACCTTTACCTCCACCAAATGGCACATTCACAATAGCACATTTGTAGGTCATCAAAGCGGCCAATGCCATCACTTCATCTTGATTTACAGCAAGGCTAAATCGGATACCACCTTTACATGGTGATTTATGCTGAGAGTGTTGTACTCTGTAAGCTTCAATCACTTCGATTCTGCCATCGTCCATTTTTACTGGAAAACGCATACTGTAAATGCTATTACAAGCTTTAATTTGCTCTAATAATCCGTTCTCCCAATTAGTGAACTTTGATGCTTTATCAAAACTTTTTTCTACACTCTGAAAAAAACTGTAATCTGATGTTGTTGACATATACTTTTATTTTTCTAGTTGTTTAATTTTTTTATCGATTGAAGTGACATATAAAAAAAGGCCAATCAGCACAATACAAACCACTGACATGACTAAGAATATTTTTCCATTCTGCAACATAATACTTTGTGATGCTGCTTGTTGTGCTTGTAATAAGGTTAACATATATTTAATAATTGTAGGTTATAAGATGCCTTCTTTTTTTAATTGGATCATTTGTACACGAATTTTCAAGGTGGTAATCCAAACGCCTAATAAAGTCCATCCAATCACTGCTGGATAAAATACAGTGCGCATATTCGCGGACATGTCTTTACCATTGATACCAGGATTGCCATCACTGCCCTGTCCTCCAGGATGCAAGGACTCTGTTAATCTTGGTAAAATCCAAAGCGTTGGAAACAACATGAAAAATGAAAAAATATTATAGACTGCAGAAAGTCTTGCTTTTTTTTCTGCATCCACTAAACTTCCTCTTAAAACAAAATAGGCAAAGTAAATGAGCAATGCGATTGCAGCACCATTCTGCTTTGGATCACCTACCCATGGACTTCCCCACTGATAATTGGCCCATAATGCGCCTGTAATGATGCCTAAGACACCAAAAATTAAACCCATTGCTGCGTATGCTTGTGCATAAATATCATGCACTAAACTTGAAGACCTTAAATATTTAATAGAATACACCAATGAAACAAACAATAAAATCATCATGCCAAACCACATAGGCACATGAAAAAAGAAATTACGAATGGACTCCTGCATACGGTCATCTAACTTAGGCACTTTCACCAAAAAACCATAGGTACAAGTGTACAAAAGCAAGATAACAGACAACAGTTTCCACCATTTTTTATGCAGCATAGCTTCTTAATATTTAATCGATTAGCTCTAAAACTAACGGCTGTTTGGCAAAATTACAGCTTTTAAATGAACCGCCTAATTTTTGAGCAAATCTTATATTGGCAAATTTACGGCGATTTTGTA
>CALPJR020000089.1 GCA_943323935.2 Bifidobacterium breve | reverse complement strand
GAACTCACTAAAATGTTTGAAGAAAATATCACCGACACCCTCGAAAATTTAATCCTCCATTTCACCGCAAAACAAGTGAAAGGGGAGATTGTGATTGTGGTGGCTGGTAAGGATTAAGTCTTCTACCATCCCTTTTATCATTCCACTTTGGAAACCAGCTTTTTTTTCTTTAAATTGACCTTATAAATATATTCTATGTTAAAGAAGTTCTCCTTTTTTGCCCTTTTGATGATCTTAATAACTGTGCAATTATTCGCCCAGCCAGAACGTTGGCAACAACAGATCAATTATAAAATTGATGCGGCCTTAGATGTGCAAAAAAATACCATCAAGGGGACAGAAGAAATTCTGTACACCAACAATTCAACTGATACTTTACGCAAAGTGTATTTTCATATGTATTGGAATGCATTCCAGCCTAATTCTAATATGGATGCAAGAAGTCGTGAATTGGGTAAAACAATTTTAGCGAGTAGAAGAGGAGAAGATATTAAAGACTGGGATATGCGTGTGCGTGATCGTATCCAAAATTTAAAGCCAGACGAATATGGTATTCAAAAAGTGAATTCCATCACCATCAATGGCAAGGCACAACAATTAGTGGAGCATGAAACGATTTTAGAAGTGGTTTTAACGCAGCCCATTTTACCAAAGTCGGCTGTTAAATTGAATGTACAATTTGAGGCGCAAGTGCCGGTTCAAGTGAGAAGATCTGGAAGAGATAATGCAGAAGGTGTGCGTTATTCTATGAGTCAATGGTATCCTAAAATGGTGGAGTATGATTACCAAGGATGGAATACCAATCCTTATATCGCTAGAGAGTTTTATGGTGTATGGGGTAATTATGATGTGACTTTAAGAATGGATAAATCTTATATGGTTGGAGGAACTGGTGTTTTACAAAATCCTACTGCGCCATTGGATAAGGACGGTCATAAGGTTTGGAATTTTAAGGGCAATACCATTCATGATTTTGTATGGTTCGCAGATAATAATTTTAAGCATCTGTCTAAAGAAGTGCGTAAAGGTTTAACCCTTCATGTGTATTATAAAGCAAAAGATGCGAAAGCGGATAGTGCATGGGCGAATGTATTATGGGCTGCTGAAAAAGCATTGCCTTATATGGAAAAGAAAATGGGTGCCTATCCTTATCCTCAATATTCTTTCATTCAAGGTGGTGATGGTGGTATGGAATATGCGATGGCTACTTTGTTAAAAGGTCCAGGATTAGGCACTGTATTCCACGAGTGGATACACAGCTGGTACCAACATATCTTAGGGACTAATGAAAGCTTATTTGCTTGGATGGACGAAGGATTTACAAGTTATGGCGAGGATGATGTGACACATTATTATGAAAAGAACTTTGCAACACAATCTCCGCATATAAGTGAGGCAGCAAAAAAACAACTCACTGCTTCAATCGAAAGACAAGCAACAATGCTTCCTGCTGTGCAGTTTGGAAACTATAATGGTTATTTAGCTTTAGCAAAAAGCGGATTCGAAGAACCTATGTCAACACATGCGGATCATTTTAATACGAACTATGCATATTCCAATGCTGCGTACAGCAAGGGAGGTACTTTCTTAGGTTTGCTAGGTTATGTAATGGGAGAAGCTAAGCGTGATCAATTGATGTTGAACTATTATAATACTTGGAAATTCAAACACCCAAATGCAAATGACTTTATACGCGTAGCAGAAAAAACAAGTGGCTTACAATTACAATGGTTAAAAGAATATTGGGTGAATAGTACCAAAACGATTGATTATGGTTTAAATGATATTCAAGTAAGCGGTAATGCAGCATTGATAAGTATTCAAAGAGTAGGGAAGTTCCCAATGCCTGTGGAAGTTGTAGTGACTTACAAAGACGGCACAAGTGAATTACATTATATGCCATTGGATTTAATGTTAGGAGGAAAACAACAAGAGGGTACGCTTAAACAAATCAATCATCCAGAATGGAAATGGGCACAACCTACTTATACTTTTGAGACAACGCAGCCATTGAGTGCAATCAAGTCAATTGAAATTGATCCAAGCCAACGTATGCCAGATATCAATAGAAGTAATAACAAAATAGAAATTCCTAATTAATATAGGGGTTGTTTCAAAAACTTGATCTTACAAATAAGGCGTCCAATTGGACGCCTTATTTTATTTCTTCACTTGAATGATATACTTCTCTTTAAAGTAATCCTCTTTAAAGATATCATAGATAGGCATCATCTTTGGTCTTGTGCCGCTTTCAAAAATCTCTTGATGTAAATCGCCACCTTTTAAACAAATTAAACCGTTTGGTTGATTTGGTTTTTTCACAAGTACAGGGTTGGCCCATCTCCATAAATCCTTAAGTGGTGCCACGGCTCTACTCACTGCGTAATCGAATTTTTTATTTTTGATGTCTTCTACACGAGTATGCTTTGTCTCTATATTTTTAATCCCCACCATCTCGCAAACGGCGTCCACTACTTTTAATTTTTTAGCAATACTATCTACTGCATAAAATTGTACATCTGGGAAAAAGATCGCCAATGGCACAGTAGGAAAACCTCCACCACAACCAATATCAATCACCTGTGTGCCTGGAGCCCATTCAGCAATAGCAGCAATACTTAGCGAGTGCAATACATGGTGCAAGTAAATTTGGTCAATATCTTTTCTGGAGACCACATTGATCTTTGCATTCCATTCCTGGTATGCCGCTTCCAATCCTGCTAATTGTGCTAATTGTGCAGGTGTAAAATCGTCAAAGTAGCGGGTGATTAATCCCAATTTTTCTGTGGTGCTTTCCATACGCTAGGCAAGGTAAACAAATAATAGAATATCGACCATATATCAAATAAAATGTACCAAGGCCAAAGGTCTAGCTCATTTAATTTTTTCATCGTAGCACGTAAAATAAATCCTTGTAAAATGGCTCTACATCCCCAAATACTTAAAACAAGGACATATTGTTTTGTAAAAACAAGCGCTACAATCAATGCGGGGTATACTAAAAATTGACTTATTGAATATAAACCTAATAAAAAAACATGCTTCTTTTTATAATACTTACTTGTAGTATAATGACGGTATTTTTGAGTCATCCAATCATTAAAAGTAGTTTTTGGCTCACTAAGTGTGTGTGCATCATGATCCACCACAATGGCAGTATTGCGTCTATTAGCCACTTGATTGATGAATAAATCATCGTCACCACTTGGAATCTGATTGATCGAAGAGAAGCCTTTATTCTTTATAAATAGTTCACGCTTATAAGAAAGATTACGACCCACACCCATATAAGGCAATCCTGCTAAGGCATAGGAGAAATATTGCAAGGCAGTTTGAAAAGTCTCAAAGCGAATGAGTTTATTTAATAAGCCTGGTTTCTTTTTGTAAGCACCATATCCCAGTACAATTTCTTTGCCCTCATCATATCCATCCTGCATCAAGCGCATCCAATGCTCACTCGCTGGCAAACAATCTGCATCGGTTAATAATAAGGTTTCATTTTTAGCCGACTTAATACCCATAGAAAGCGGGAATTTTTTTCCTGCAATCATTTTTGCTTCCTGTGTCAACAATACTGGGTTCAAATTTTTAAATGACTTTTTAAATTCATCCAATAAATATTTGGTCTCATCTTCAGAATTGTCATTCACTAAGATCACTTCATGCGTGGTACTATATTCTTGCACTAAAACACCTGGTAAAGTATTCGCTAAATTATGCGCTTCATCACGCGCACAAATGACAACAGAAACAGGGTGCTCCACTTGCTCAG
Organism: Bifidobacterium breve; assembly: GCA_943323935.2. Next base: position 1,322 of record CALPJR020000089.1, on the reverse strand, counting down.
TTTTTGTTGGTTTCTTATAAATTGCTAATCTTAAAAAAAAGAATAGGTAGTAAAAAACCTGGATGGCAATAACTGCCGCAAAAAATCCTATAAGTAGTTCATTTAGAACTGCTGTTGAAAAGGGTAAGTTGATTGTCATAGCGCAAAAGTAAAGATTTTTGACCTTACCTTTGTCCCATGGCGGCATTACAATTTGAATTAGCAGCAGAGAGTCAAGAAGGTGCTTCAAGAGCAGGTACCATCACGACCGATCATGGGGTCATCCAGACACCTATTTTTATGCCTGTGGGGACGATTGGTTCTGTAAAAGCAGTCACGCAACAGCAATTAAAGCAGGATATCAATGCACAAATTATCCTTGGTAATACCTATCATTTATACTTAAGACCAGGAACAGAAGTTTTAGAAGCTGCAGGTGGACTGCACAAATTTATGGGTTGGGATCGCCCTATTTTAACCGATAGTGGAGGCTACCAAGTATTCTCCTTGGCCAATAACAGAAAAATTAAGCCCGAAGGGGTGGTGTTTCAATCGCATATCGATGGAAGCAAGCATTTGTTTACACCCGAGAATGTGATGGATATTCAAAGAAGTATTGGGGCCGATATCATTATGGCTTTTGATGAATGCCCCCCAATTCCAAGTACCTATGAATATGTAAGTAAGAGTATGGACTTGACCCATACCTGGTTAGACAGGTGTTTTAATCGATTAGCTGAAACACCAGATTTATATGGGCATACACAAAATTTATTTCCAATTGTTCAGGGTGGATTGTACAAGGATTTAAGAAAAGCTTCTTGTGACTATATCGCATCTAAAAATGCAGTAGGCAATGCAATAGGTGGATTGAGTGTAGGGGAGACGGAGGAGGAAATGTATGAGTTCACCGCCTTATGTTGTGAAAACTTACCTAAAGAAAAGCCACGTTATTTAATGGGTGTAGGTACGCCATGGAATATTTTAGAGGCCATAGACTTAGGGATAGATATGTTTGATTGTGTGATGCCCACCAGAAATGGCAGAAATGGCATGATATTTACTTCACAGGGGGTCATCAATATTAAAAATAAAAAATGGTATAAGGACTTTAGTCCAATAGATCCGGGTATACCCAATGAAATGAGTCAGTATTATACGAAAGCGTATATCAGACATTTATTTGTGGCGGATGAAATATTGGGTTTGCAGCTTGCAAGTATACAAAACCTCTCTTTTTATCTATGGTTGGTTGAACAAGCAAGAATACATATTATTGCCGGGGATTATAAAGCATGGAAAACAGCCATGATTCCACAAATCAGTAAAAGATTATAAGCATT
>CALPJR020000088.1 GCA_943323935.2 Bifidobacterium breve | reverse complement strand
TCCCAAAAACCTGGAGATAAAGAAAGTTGTTTGTCTAAATGTATTTTTTGTAAACGGTTTTCAACGTCAAAGAAACCTCCTCAGGACACTCACTTGGTCCTTCATACGCTTAATCTGCTCAATGGTCATATGAATTCATTTTATGTTCAATTAAAAAAGTAACTACAAACCTCGTAAGCCGGATTCTGTTTCTAAACTATCATTTATCTAGCCTTAACATTACTGCTAAAGTCTTGCTGCCTACCCTGGGACTCGAACGAGTCGTTCTCAAACGTCCCTTTACATGGCATTACAGCACCCAAGGTTTACCCTATAAAACAATTACTTGTCTTATTCGTGAGCCCTTACCTCACGTTTTCACCTTTTCCTCTTGCGAGGTAGTTATTTTCTGTGGCACTTTCTCTATCTCATTGCTGAGATGCCGGCTATTGACCGGTGGGTTACCCTATGCTGTCCGGACTTTCCTTGGCAATTGCTTGCCACGATAGCTCGGGATTGTAGTCGGGTCAAAGGTAGTAAAATAAAATGGATGTGCTTAATACTCAAAAAAGACTTCCGTGGCACCATATCCATAGAAATCAGAGTATTGGTTGATAAAGCTTTTGACACCTATTTTTACTTTTAATAAATCGTGTACTTCGTTTTTAAGCTTACCTGTGCCAACTCCATGGATGATGATCATAGAAGGCAAATGATTTAATTGCGCCAATTCAAACCATTTTTCAAAAGCTTCCAATTGAAAATGGATGATTTCGGCATTGGTTAGATGACTATGTCTATCTATTAGTTTTTCGATATGCAGATCAATCACAGATCTTGCAGCAGGGATATGTTCCTTGATTTTTGAAGCATCATACACTTTGTATCCTGCATTTCTTAAAATATCAATGGCAATATGGTTGTCTTCGGCTTTATCTGGATAAGTTTTAAACAATTCATAGTCCAAGCTTACTTTATTGTCTTCCTTTAAGGTTTCTATTTTTTGGAAAATCTGTTTAGGTTTAATTTTTACAATGGATTCAAAATGGTCAGCCTTTTTCTTATGCTGTTCTGTTAATGAAAAATCAAATGAAAATTGAGGACTATCATTCACCGTAGCAAATGGTATATCATGTATATAAAAATCGGTAAAAGGTGCAATAGAAGAAGCGATAGAAAAATCAACTTCACCTTGAGTAGACTGCTCATACACAAAATTATATTCGATTCTAGTTTTATTAGATAAGAAAATTTTTAGTGTCTCCACTACTTCGTCATTGAAATCATCTAAACTAAATTTTGGAATTAAATTCAACCAGACTCCAGCATCTTCTTTACTCGCGTTCTTTTGAATTTTTTCCTTTGGGATTTGATCTACAAAAAGCTTTTGAGGGGCTTTTTTTTCTGGAAATAATTTCTTCTCAGTAAATCGTTTAAAATAAGGGAAGTCAATTTGATCCATATAAGCTGGAAACTTTACCCCACGTACTTCAATCATCACCATGTCATCACTCATGATCTCAATGATATGCCCCTCCTCATTGCTATGCAGTACCAATATTTCATCACCTACTTGATACTTCATCAATTAATTTTTTGCTAAAAGACTATGCTTTTTAGAATACAAATTATAGATCACCAATCCAATCGACATCCAAACAAAGAACCATAACCAACTTACTGGAGGAATCTCAATCATCAAATACAAGCAACACATAGCGCCTATGATTGGAATAATGGAGTATTTTCTTAAGTAACTTAAAATAGCCACCACTATAAAAATGAATGTAAAGACTAAAAATAAAATTTCCTGATAGCCTTCATTACCTACTTCCTTAAACGCATTTAATATTCTGTTTTGTCCAAAATATAAAAAGATCAATGCCAATGCAGGAATGATATATTGTCCATTTATGTATGGTAATCTAAAAGCTTGTCCCTTGATTGAAGGAGACAATCTAGGCAATACCAATACACCAAAACATACTAATACAAATGCAAACAGCGTGCCAATACTAGTTAAGTCTGTCATTCTGGAAATAGACATGAACATGGCGGGCACACCCACAAAAATACCTGTGATGATGGTTGCAAAACCTGGTGTACCATATTTTGGATGCACTTCAGAAAATTTCTTAGGCAATAATCCATCACGACTCATACTCATCCAAATTCTAGGCTGGCCTAATTGAAACACTAAGAGTACACTTGTTGTGGCCACAACAGCACTGATAGAAATAATGTACCCAATTTTATGCATGCCAATTCTTTCAAATACAAAAGCCAAAGGATCATCTACTTTTAATTCTGTATAGCTTACCATCCCTGTTAAAACCAAGGCAATAAGGATATACAATACGGTACAAATTAATAAGGAATAAATCATACCCCTAGGCAAATCTCTTTGCGGGTTTTTACATTCTTCTGCCGTGGTAGAAATGGCATCAAAACCAATATAGGCGTAAAATACAGCAGAAACTCCTGCTAAAACACCTTTAAATCCATTGGGCATGAATGGTGCCCAATTCGCTGTATCCACATAAAAGAAGCCAAGTACAATGACCATTAGAATGATCGCAATTTTAAAGATCACCATGAGGTTGGTACTCTTTTTACTTTCTTTAATACCTCTGTACACCAACATCGTAATTAGAACCACAATCACAAATGCGGGAATATTTAAAATGATTCTAGTTTGACCAATCATTGGTGCATTGGTGATTGCATCATAACCAATTCTTGCAAGCTTAGAAAATGTAGCCGGAGTTCCACCAGCAGCCAAATGCTTCATTGCTTCCTCATACCCTTGTTGTGCTGTCTCAAAATTGGTAGACAACCAACCAGGAAGATGAATATGAAAACCTTCTAATAAATTAATAAAATAACCACTCCAACTAATAGCAACCACAATATTACCGATAGCATATTCTAAAATTAATGCCCAACCAATAATCCATGCAATCAATTCTCCAAAAGTAACATAAGCATAAGTATAAGCACTGCCTGCAATCGGCACCCTGCTTGCAAATTCTGCATAACATAGTGCACTAAATCCACATGTTACTGCAGTGATTACAAATAAGATAGAGATGCCTGGGCCACCATGAAAAGCAGCAGTACCAATGGTTGAAAAAATACCTGCACCCACCACCGCTGCAATGCCCATTAAAGTAAGGTCACGAACTCCTAATACTTTTTTTAATCCACTAGCATGATGTCCATCTACTAAACCTGCTTCTGCATCTTGTACAATTTTTTCAATTGACTTTTTTCTAAATAAAGACATATAATTATTGGATTCTGTTCATTAAATAATTCGCCAAATCGATCAATGGCTTTTTTCTTGCTTCCACCACAGCAATCGCTTCTAAATGAGCTAATGCCTCCTGCATGTATTTTTGTTTTAAATCGGCTGCCCATGCATCCACTTTACAAGCTTTAAAAATAGCCAACACTTGTTCTACTTTATCTTCAGGATCAGAATTCAATAAAGCATTTAATGTTTTCAATTGTTCCGGATTGGCTGTTTCTAATGCACGTATTAATAGGAAAGTTTTTTTGTTTTGCTTGATATCGCCTCCAGCATCTTTACCAAATACAGCAGCATCACCAAAAGCATCTAAATAATCGTCTTGTATTTGAAATGCGATGCCTAATTTTTTTCCAAATTCATATAAATGGGAACAGTTGTGTTCGCCAGCACCACCAATAATCGCACCCATCTGTAGACTCGCTGCTAAAAGCACAGAAGTTTTTAAGGTAATCATGTGGATGTATTCGTCCATCGAAACTGAAGTTCTTTTGGCATAATCCATATCCAATTGTTGCCCTTCACAAACTTCTCTAGCTGTTTGATTAAAGAGTGCAAGTATTTTAGATAAATGATTGGATTGGATTGGTTGTAAATATTCATAGGCTCTAATGACCATGATATCCCCCACCAATAAAGCGGTGTTCGCATCATATTTTGTATGCACGGTAGGTTGGCCTCTTCTTAAACTAGCCTCATCCATCATGTCATCATGCACTAAAGAGAAATTATGAAATAACTCCACTGCCTTCGCTGCTAAAAATGCATCTGGATGTAAATCACTGAATAATTCATTCCCTAATAAACACAAAACTGGACGGATACGCTTTCCACCAATTTTTAAAAAATATTCACTAGGCTCATACAATGTAGCCGGTTGTGAAGGAAAATGTGATGTATCGAAATCTTGGTTGAATTTTTCGATCAGTTCTTGAAAAGGATGCATGTTACAAACTTACCCAAAATTTACCATTTTTTAAACAGTTGTTTGGCCCATGAAGCCTAAATTTGTGACATTCAAACAGCTAATTTTATGAGAATAATCCCCATTTTACTCATTCCAATTTTTGGATTACTAAGTACGCAAACCATCGCACAAGCATATAGTTTAGAGCCAGCACAAAAAACGGGTCCATTTACTTCAGGTTATAAAAAAGCAATTGGTGTCAAAATGTACCCAAGTGCAATCTCCTATAAATCTTTTCTGACGAATACTAAAGCAATCGAAGTGCTAGGTTATTTTACTTTAGATGGCTTTAGAACAACTATTATGATCGAAAAATATAGTGGATTTGCCAACACTGAACAGCTGAGTTGGTATATTGGATATGGCGGGCATTTAGGAATCTGGAGCGAAGAATGGAAAAAGAACAACCCTACACATAAAGCGGGTATCGCAGTTGGTGTAGATGGTATATTAGGATTGGATTACAAGCTAAAGAATGCACCATTGAACATTAGTTTAGACTGGCAGCCTTCTTTTAATTTTGTTGGTTCAAGTTATTTCGAAAGTGGATGGGCAGGTCTAGGCATTCGCTACACCCTTAAATAAAGTTTGTACAAAAGCAACTTTATCAAATAAAATAAGGTCCTCCAACTGTTCTCCCACACCTATATATTTTACTGGTATTTTACACTGATGTGCAATGGCTAATAAGACACCACCTTTTGCGGTACCGTCCAATTTAGTGATGGCGAGTGCAGTGACATTGGTGACAGCCATGAATTGTTTTGCTTGCTCTAAAGCATTTTGACCGGTAGAACCATCTAATACTAATAAAACTTCGTGTGGCGCATCAGGAATTTGTTTTTGGATGACACGGTTGATTTTATTCAATTCGTCCATCAGATGT
>CALPJR020000087.1 GCA_943323935.2 Bifidobacterium breve | reverse complement strand
GTCAGAAACAAACACAGAATTTAAACCAAGTTTATCCGCATTTGATGCAACAATGATTGTTGCAGGAAGCATGATTGGATCGGGCATATTTATTGTAAGTGCAGATATTACCAGAAATGTTGGTTCTGCAGGTTGGTTAGTGGTGGTATGGTTATTGACAGGTTTCATGACCTTGACTGCTGCATTAAGTTATGGCGAATTGAGTGCGATGTTTCCAAAAGCAGGCGGACAATATGTATACTTAAAAGAGTCTTATAATCCTTTATTAGGATTTTTATATGGATGGAGTTTCTTCTCTGTGATACAAACGGGTACCATTGCTGCCGTGGGTGTGGCATTCAGTAAATTTGCCGGCTACTTTTTTCCTTCTCTAGAAATGACAGATGCCAATATTTTATTGCAAATGGGATTTCTAAAAATCTATCCTGCACAACTCCTATCTATTGCAATTATTATTTTACTCACCTATATTAATACCAAGGGCGTGCAGGGGGGAAAGATGATTCAATCTACATTTACCATTACCAAATTAGCATCTTTATTTGGATTGATCGGATTTGGTTTCTTGTTAGCATCTAAAGCAAGTATTTGGGATGCCAATTGGACCAATGCTTGGGAGATGAAAACAATTGCTTCTGATAATAGTACTACACCCATTTTTGGTGTGGCTATATTAGGTGCCATTGCAGCTTCGATGGTAGGTTCTATTTTTAGTAGTGATGCATGGAACAACGTTACATTTATTGCAGGAGAAATTAAAAATCCAAAACGCAATATTGGTTTGAGTCTTTTCTTGGGCACATTAATTGTGACAGTGATTTATATTTCGGCGAACTTGATGTATTTAAGTGTCCTTCCTTTGAATGAAATTGCAAATGCCCCAGCAGATCGTGTGGCGGTAGCAGCATCCAATGTGATTTTTGGGAATATTGGCACTTATGTAATCGCAGTTATGATCATGATTTCTACATTTGGTTGTAATAACGGACTGATCCTTGCAGGCGCAAGGGTGTATTATACTATGGCAAAGGATGGCTTGTTCTTTAAAAAGGCAGGGACATTAAATGAAAATGCAGTACCTGCTTGGGCACTATGGGCGCAATGTATTGTGGCAGGCTTACTTTGTTTAAGTGGAAGGTATGGCGACTTATTGGACATGGTATCCTTTATTGTAGTGATTTTTTATATCCTTACCATCATCGGGATATTTATTCTTCGTAAAAAAAGACCTGAATTAGATAGACCTTACAAAGCTTTTGGTTATCCAGTATTACCTGCCATTTATATTTTGATGGGTACTTGCTTTTGTGTCTTGTTAATCATTTATAAACCAAATTTCACTTGGCCGGGTTTAATCATTACTTTATTGGGTGTGCCATTGTATTATTTGGCATTGCGTAATCAAAAAACAGCATCTTAATGATGGATGTAAATCAGTTCAATCAATTATTTGAGGGGTTTACTAGCACCAAAATTGGTGTAGTAGGTGATATCATGTTGGATACTTATTGGTGGGGTGGTGTAGACCGTATTTCACCAGAAGCACCAGTGCCCATTGTTTCACTTCAACGTAAGGAAACAAGGGTAGGAGGCGCAGCCAATGTAGCGTTGAATTTAAGGGCCTTAGGCGCGCCTACAACATTGTTTGCTGTAGTTGGTAAAGACACAGAAGGCAATGACTTAAATGCGCTTTTAAAAGCAGAGGGCATCGATACACAATATATATACTCAAGTGCATCCAGGGTGACAACCAATAAAGTAAGGATCATGGGACGCAATCAACAAATGATGCGTTTAGACCATGAAAATACCCACGATATTAACGAGTCAGAATCAAAAGCATTGTTAGACAATTTTTATGCGTACGTGGAAAAAGAGCAACCGGCATTGATCATCTTAGAGGATTACAATAAAGGGGTATTAACGCCAGATATCATAGAAGCCATCATTACTCATTGTAATCAAAAAGGTATTCCAACAGCAGTAGATCCAAAGCAAAAAAATTTCTTAGCATATAAAAATTGCACTTTGTTTAAGCCCAACTTAAAAGAAGTGAAAGAGGGTTTGAAAATTGAAGTGCCAATAATAGATCTTGCACATATGCAACAAGTGCATGAGGCCTTATATGCTGCATTGCATCATCGCATTTCATTTATCACCTTATCGGAACATGGGGTATTTTATGCACAAGAAAATAAGCAACAATTAATTCCCACACATATCCGCAATATTGCAGATGTTAGTGGAGCGGGAGACACGGTGATTGCTGTAGCTTCGCTTGTGTATGCTTATTCAAAGGATATGGCATTGGCAGCAGAAATTGCGAATATAGCGGGCGGATTGGTTTGCGAATTAGTAGGTACAGCACCAATTGATAAGACCTTATTGGCAAAGGAAGTAAAAAAATTATTAGTTACATCGCACTCCTAAAATAGACCATGAAAAAAACAGCCATTATCGTAGCTGGGGGAACTGGACAAAGAATGGGGACTGCATTGCCTAAACAATTTTTAGCCATTGAAGGGAAATCTATTTTATTGCACACCATTGGTCAATTTGTGACTGCGTTTGCTGACATCAATTTTATAATAGTACTACCAGCAGACTATATTCAAGAAGGACAAGCACTTATTACAGCAAGTGGATTAAGTCAATCTTTTCAATTTGTTGCTGGAGGCGATACAAGGTTTCAATCTGTAAAAAATGGATTGGTGCAGACAGACCCAGATGCTATTGTATTTGTGCATGATGCAGTACGTTGTTTGTTAACCTCAGATTTGATTCAAAGATGCTATCAACAAGCAGTAGAAAAAGGATCTGCCATACCAGCAGTTGCCTCAACAGATACCATTAGGATTACAGAAGGCACAAAACATCATGTAGTAGACAGAACAAATGTGATGATGATACAAACGCCTCAAACTTTCAACGCAGCTTTGTTAAAGAAAGCTTTTGAGCAAGCCTATCAGCCCTCTTTCACAGATGAAGCCAATGTGTTAGAAGCCAGTGGTATGGAAGTTTATTTGATAGAAGGGGAGTATGAAAACATCAAAATCACAAGGCCATTGGATTTAGCCATTGCTGAATATATTTTAGCCAAAAGAGCATCGAAGGATTAGGATTATACTTTTCTTCAAAACATTTTTCAATAAAAAGCTATCTTGCATCGAATAATTTTAAAAAAATTATTCTGCAGACTGATTTACTACCGAAGCAGATTTACTTATTTTATCTAAAATTTGATGTGCCACTTCCATCGCTAAGTAACCATCAATTTCATTCACCACAGTAGGCCCATCATTTTCAATGGCTTGAACAAAACTACTTAACTCACTTAAAATAGCATTGCCTTCCTCTACCACAGGATTAGATATCGTGATGGTCTTAGTACCTTGGTGTGTTTCGATATCAAATGAAAATGTGTCTGCTTCCTCAGGTAATTTTAACCTGATGATCTCTGTATTTTTCTCCAAAAAGTCGATCCCAATATAGGCATCCTTTTGGAAGAGCCTTATTTTACGCATTTTTTTCATGCTGATTCTGCTACTAGTTAAATTAGCAACACAACCATTATTGAATTCAATGCGCACGTTCGCTATATCAGGCGTATCTGTTAATACTGCGACACCACTAGCCGAAATATTTTTGACATCACTCTTTACAATGCTTAAGATGATGTCAATATCATGGATCATTAAATCTAAAATTACACTCACTTCAGTTCCTCTTGGATTGAATTGTGCTAAACGATGCACTTCAATAAATAATGGATTTAATGTTTCGTTTTTTAATGCTGTAAATGCAGGATTGAATCTTTCAACATGACCTACTTGTAATTTAACATTGGCCTCTTTGACCATATGCATGATCTTTTTACCTTCTTCTATAGTGTTGGCCATTGGTTTTTCTACAAAAACATGCTTCCCCATCTTAATGGCCATTTCGCAAACTGGAAAATGTAAATGAGTAGGTGTGACTATATCTATGGCATCCACCGCAGCAATCAATTCGGCTTCATCCATAAATCTTTTGATACCATAGGTTTTTTCTACTTCGGCCGCAGCTTCATTGTTGGGGTCAAAAAAGCCAACCAATTCTACCGTTGGAATCTGTTTCCAGTTATTCAAATGAAATTTCCCTAAATGCCCCACACCAAAAACACCTACTTTAAGCATACAAAATAATTATGGGGTAAAGTTAAGTGGAATAGGGGGTATAAATGTTTGACTTACAAGAGTGTGAAAAACTTTTAACTAGTTTGAATTAAGCTTGGTCTTTAGTATCTTGAGGAGGATAAAACGATCCATAAAATGCACCAGAATATACAAAATTTAGTGAATGTCGCAGCTAAGCAAGAGCGCATGGTGGTTGGTTTAATGAGTGGTACCTCCATGGATGGCTTAGATATTGCATTGTGTTCAATCAAAGGGTCTGGAAGGGATACCAAATTTGAATTAAAAGCCTTTACAACAGTAGACTATACCAATGATTTTAAAGAAAAGATTTTAAGTATTTTTTCAAAAAAAATGGTGGCCTTGGAAACACTTTGTTTACTCAATGCATGGGTGGGTAAGCAACATGGCAAGATGGTTTTAGATGCATTGGCTTCATGGAAGATTGCACCAAAAACTGTAGACATGATCGCTAGTCATGGACAAACAATCTACCATGCACCAAAATCTTTACATCCTAATTCTGAATATGATCCAGCGACTTTACAAATTGGAGATGGGGACCATATCGCAGTCACAACAGGCATTTTAACGCTGAGTGATTTTAGACAAAAACATCTTGCAGCAGGAGGAGAGGGCGCGCCACTAGCTGTTTATGGAGATTATTTATTGTGCAGCCATCCAACCGAAAACAGATTATTATTAAATATGGGTGGGATTGCTAATTTTACTTATTTGTCAGCAGGATGTAGTTTAGACCAAGTATTTTCAACAGATACCGGCACTGGTAATACATTAATGGATGCCTACACTAGAACGCATTTTGCACCAATGGCATATGACAAAGGCGGTGCGATTGCAGCTGCTGGCAAAATCAATCCAGATTTATTAACCGAACTTAAGGCGCATTCGTTTTTTACCCTTGACTTACCTAAAACAATTGGGCCAGAATTATTCAACTTAGAATTTTTAGCTAAAACACAAAAAGCGAGTCATACAG
>CALPJR020000086.1 GCA_943323935.2 Bifidobacterium breve | reverse complement strand
TTTTTATTTTATAGGTTTTATGCTTTCTAAATATTGAAGTCTAAATAAATTTTTCATCTATCTAAATTGATAAGTAGTCCCTTGTAATTGTGTCAATAGCGTAGGAGATTGATCTGTTGCAATAGTTCTGCCTTCTAGTTTAGGTGCTACAGGTGAGTTGCTTGCTAAATAAGATTTGATCACTTCATGTAAACTTATATTCGTAGCCAATGGGTTGGTTACTTTTTCTATTCTACATAAGGTATCATTTGGGTCTCCTTCTCTTTCACAAGCCACAATTTTATACAATTTGTTTTTATCTAAGGCCTGTCCCTTTATTTTTACCCAGTTGACTCTTTGCCCTCTTGGTTTACCAATGGTACAATTCACTTCCATGCCTGCAAAACGCACAAACCATCCTCCAAATCTTTTACTTGGATCTGTTGCAAATGCATTTTCTAATTCTTTTTCCAACCAATCTAAAATTTGAAGCCCTGTGACTTCCCCTGTTTTTGCATTTGAATCTACAGGCAACATATTCCATAAAAACTCATTGGTAATAGCCACTTGATTTTTATTTTCTGGCACAGCTAGTGGTTGACAAAATCTAAATCCATTGCTTAAAGCAATGTCAGGCTTAAACTTCCACATCACCGCATCTGTGATTAAATTATCCATAGGTGTTTCTAAAACAAAATATCGAACCAATGGCGTTGATGTATAACCTATCACTTGATTCATTTTATCTTGATAGGGTGCTGCTGCTTTTTCAACCAATGCCAATGTTTTTTTATCTGCTGGATATTTTTCAGGATCTACATCCATTAATTCATAGACATAAGTAGCAATCTTTCCATCTTCGACTTTGATATCTAGTTTTCCCAAGAAGGATCCAAATGCACCACATTCAACCACTTTTGTATATTTTCCCTGTATTGGCACACGAACACGTTCGTGCGTGTCTGCGCCTAAAATAAAATCTGCTCCCATTATGTTTGGATCGTTCGCAAGCCCAACTTGTTGTGCAAGACCCATATGCGTAACAACAAAAATAATACCACATCCTTCTACTTCTTTTAAGTACTTGATATACTTTGCAACATTATCCGTAGCGTGTGTAAATCCAATGCCTTCGCTGTATGCAGGAGATTGTCTTTTTGGAACTAAATGATCTGTATAGCCAATAAATCCAACTTTAGCACCTGCAATATATTTAATCCAATAAGGAGCATAAATTAATGTGCCATTTTCTGGATCATTAGTTTTGTGCCACATGTTCGCACAAATCTTAGCACCTGTAGCATGCCCCATATCATAGAGCATCTTTTTCTTTTTATACACTACTTCCCAGTTGCCTGGTAAAATTAAATCATATTTAAATGCATTCATTAATGGTATCAAGGCTTCACCTTCCGACAAAGAAGCTACACCATGTCCATGAAAATAATCTCCACCATCGTATAAAATATTTTGTGGATGACTAGCCCTTAATTGATCCACCATTGTTTTAAGTACCGCTATGCCGCCTCTTTTTTTATAGACTGCTTTGCCATTTTCCCAAAAGAACTCATCATGTGTATGAATCTGTGCATGTAAATCGGTGGTGATGAAAATGCTAAATTCATTTTCTGCTTGCGTACTTGCCTCATTTGAATCAGTTGCTTGATCCATACTGTTATTTGTATTAGCGTGGACTTTACTAATTGTAGTTAATGAAGCTGGAACGCCAAATCCTAAAACAGTAGCATTTTTTATAAAATTCCTACGATCTGCATTGCTTTTTTTCATTTGAAAATCTCATTTTGGATAGGGAAAATCCGCTTAATTCAATATAAATTAGGTGACTTTTATCACAATCTTCTAGGTTTACCTCAAAAATAGCTAAAAATGAAAATTTAGGATCAGGTTAAAGTGTCCCATATCAGCTTTATTGATATAATATTTTGGATTGTCATAGGTATCTGCAATTGCGTCTTTATAGAAATAGATGACTTGTAGTTCCCAGCCTTTCCAAAATCCTGAAAAAGCATAACGAGTATCCAAATTGTACTGCATATAAGCAGGAAAGCTGTATTTGTTCATTGCATAATCCTTGATATCTGCTAAATCATAGTAACCAATACCCAAATTGATTTTTAAAGGAATCTTTTTAGCAGCGTACTTGGATTTTATGACGTAGGCATTCAGATCTCCATTGCCTTCATTCCTTTCACCTAATAAAAAGGTATAAAATGGATCACGCCCCCATTCTCTTGGCATTAAATATCGACCCTGTTTGGTAATTCTTGTAAAATTGAAAGAGTGGTCCCAGTTGCCAACATTTCTACCAATTCTAGCGCCAAATACTAATGAAGATTGACTTGGATTAAAATAAGTTTTCTCAATGGCTTGGTTACCACCCGCATTTACTACATTTTGGCGAATCAATTGTATCCCATAATAATAGGGGATATTGGTTGTGGGCGTTTTATCTACTTGTAATAAACTACTATTAAAAATATTTTCTACATATTGATTCCATATCTGAATATTATGATGTTTAAATAAATTAAGTTCGGTCCCAATTAATGCAACGCCTCTTGAATTCAATTCGTTTTTATAACCAGACTTTGTTCCATCAATATTTACGCCAACAGAATAAAGACCGATTGATGCACCAGTTTTATACCAATCTACCGTACTTCTTGGAGAAAATCGATTCAACCAGCCTCCGTAAAATTTATTTTTTTTATGTTCATATTGACCCAAAATTCCCTGCACTTCTGTAGGACGCATCCTGCCATCTTGTAGATTTATAAATGGGGTATTTAAAAGTTGTTTTCCAATGGTGAGGGTGAATTTATTTTTTTGGTATTGAAGGTATAGCTCTTCTAAACGATCGATATCTGTTTTATTGCTAGGGTCGGTGATATCAAATAATCCGAGCTCGTATCGATTGAATGTATTTGATAAAGGGTGCGGTTTTGTTAAGTCAGATGAGAATGCGTCATAAACAAAAAATCCACTTACGCCAATATGAAAATTATAAAGTGGTTTAGAAACAAATTGTATACCACCACCTATAGCTTGTGCAAATTCGACAGTGCTGTTTTTATTATATGTACTGCTATAAAAGCTTCTTAAATGCCCATGTACGGTGCCCATTTGAAAACGGTAAAGTAGATTTGTTGTATCTATTTCTTTTTTGGACTTGCCCCATAATTTTGGTGCTTCATTTAGCTCTTGGTGCTGCGCTTTTGCATTGATAAAAAGCAAAAGGATACAGGCCATACTAAAAAGGAATGGCTTAAACATTTAAATTTAAATTTTTGGATTAATGTCCCGTACCTGTTGGAAAAAATAATTGTTGTGCTATAATATAAAGCCCCATGATGAGCACAAACCAACCAAAGCCTTTTTTTAATTTATTACCATCAATGCTTTTACTTAATTTATCTCCAATAAAAATTCCTGCAATTGCAAGCGCAGTGACAGAAAGTAATAAAGTCCAGTCCATTGTTTTATTTCCAAGGTCACCTGTAAATCCAATTAAAGATTTTGCAGCAATAATCAATAGAGAAGTACCCACAGCCTGCTTCATTGGAAGTTTACTTAACATTACCAACGCGGGTATAATTAAAAAACCACCACCTGCACCAACCAAGCCAGTAAGTACGCCTACTAATGCACCCTCTAATAAAATCATTGGGTAATTAAATTTTTGAGCTTCTTCTTTTACTTCATGATTGATAGATTTTGATCGTATCATAGAAAAAGAGGCCGCAACCATTAAAATGGCAAATAATAACATCATCATTAAAGATTTTGTTATTTCAAAACCAGTGATGGTGCCAAGCTCTGCAGGAATGGCCGGTAATAAAAATTTTCTTGTAGCGAATACAGCAATGATAGAAGGAATCCCAAAAATAATAGCTGTTTTTAGATTAACAAATCCCTGCTTGTATTTAGGCCAAGCACCAACAAGGCTACTAGCGCCGACTATAAAAAGTGAATAAGCAGTTGCTAAAACAGGTTCAACATGAAATAAATATACTAAAACTGGAACTGTAAGAATACTGCCTCCACCGCCAATTAAACCAAGCGAAACACCAATTAAAATTGAAGCCAAATAGCCTATGATTTCCATGTTATATTATTTGACACAAAAGTGTATATATAATAATAAAAGATAGGTGATAAATGTCACCTACCCAATTATTTTATTAAAAAAAACGAGATTGATTTATAAATTATGCACAATAGACCATCGGGCTAAAACTCTGTTATAAATGTTGTATTTTGAGTTGCAATTATTTATATCATTATTCAACGACTATGAAATATTTACCTCTTATTGTATTGGGTCTTATAATAAGCTCAAGCACAATGGTTGTGGCTCAAGATAAACAAGCAAAGATGCATCAAGTGGTGATGCAATTAAATTCTGCCGATACGGCTGTGTGGACTAGCACGCTTGGCAATATTCGAAATTTTCAAAAAATTTGGCCTGGAAAAGTAACTATAGAAGTAGTAGTACATGGAAAAGCTTTGAATTTTTTAGTCAAAGAAAAATCGCACTTAGTTTCAGAAATTGAATCTATGACAAAGCTCGGAGTTGTCTTCAATGCTTGCGAAAACACCATGAATAAATATGGCATCCGAAAAGATATGCTCATCCCTTCTGCTAGCTCAGTGCCATCTGGCGTAGCTGAATTAGTAATGAAACAAGAAGAAGGCTGGAGTTATTTAAAAACAGGTTATTAAATTATATGGAAAAAGAGGCATTAGATTATCACGCTAAAGGAAGACCAGGTAAAATTGAAGTCAACCCCACCAAAGAAACAGATACTCAAAAAGATTTAGCATTGGCCTATTCTCCTGGTGTTGCCGCACCATGTTTAGCTATTGAAGCAGATGCTAGTAAGGCATATGAGTATACTACAAAAGGAAATTTAGTCGCCGTGATATCCAATGGAACTGCTGTATTAGGTTTAGGTGATATCGGACCACTTGCAAGTAAGCCAGTGATGGAAGGGAAGGCAGTCCTATTTAAAATATTTGCAGATATTGACGTTTTTGATTTAGAGTTAGACACCAAAGACCTTGAAGAATTTATAAGAACTGTGAAAATTTTGTCTCCTACTTTTGGTGGGATTAATTTAGAAGATATATCTGCCCCTGACTGTTTTGAAATCGAAGAAAGATTAAAATCAGAGTTGAAT
>CALPJR020000085.1 GCA_943323935.2 Bifidobacterium breve | reverse complement strand
TTATGTTGTGCAAATTATTACGGGACATTATACGCCTCAGATTGGCTTATATCGTCACGAAAAATTACCTGTTTTTGGGATCGGGAAAACCCATGATGATTTGTTTTGGAATAGTTTGATCCGTCAGGCGATGCTTGAAGAATTGATCGCAAAAGACATCGAAGAATATGGCCTTTTAAAACTGACTACCAAAGGTCAAAAATTCTTAAAAAAACCTAGTTCGTTTTTGGTGGTCTTGCAAAATGTTTTTGCCGCCGAATTAGGTGATGACGAGGAAAGCGAAGTGGCCGAAGATGCTGTTACCACAGACGATCGTCTATTTGAATTATTGAAAGACCTACGACAAGTGGTGGCTAAAAAAATCGGCTTGCCGCCATTCGTAATTTTTCTGGAGACTTCATTACAAGATATGGCCACACTATATCCAACCTCATTTACAGAATTGGAGCGTTGTCAAGGCGTGAGTAAGGGTAAGTCTATTAAATACGGTGAAGCATTTATTAAACTTATTGAACAATATGTAATAGATCACAATATCGAAAAGCCGGATGATTTTGTGATGAAGTCCGTGGCCAATAAATCAAGCAATAAGATTTACATCATTCAAAATGTAGACAAAAAAATTCCTTTAGAAACCATTGCAAAAAATAAGGATCTTAGACTAGATAGTTTACTAGAGGAAATGGAAACCATCGCGGCTAGTGGCACTAAATTGAATTTAGATTATGCCATTGATGAATGGTTAGACGAATATGATCAAGAAGAGATTTTAGAATATTTCAAAAGCTGCGAGACCTCCTCATTACAAGTTGCACAACAAGAGTTGAGTGAAAATGATTATACTTGGGAGCAACTTAAAATAATGCGCATTAAATTTTTAAGCGTGGTAGGTAATTAATTGGAAGAGCTGCTTGAGAATTGTATTGCCCTATCCATTGCATTTTTACGAACACTCATATAGAATAAGTTATAGTCTGCTATATGATAATTCTTTGTGTTGTATAAAAAATTCCCAAAAAACTTTGGTTTAGGTGTCCACAATACGCCTTCATGGTTATTTGCTGCAGCCACATTAGGTATGACTTTTTTAAAGTTATACAATACAGCACCTTGATTTACTTTCCTATTCACCGAAATTTGATCCTTGTCCCAGCTAAGTGGGTTGGTTACAATAGAATAGAATTTTTCCTTTTGTATAATTGGTGGTACATAGCCTTCCTTATAAGTGCGCCATGCACAAATACATCCTGTTTCGGTTGGCTTTGCACAAGCTTTTAGATTTGTAAATTCTTTCGGGTCAATCGCCATGCCTACAATATAAGCAGACACCAATTGCTTGGACAATGCTTTTCCGTCAAAAAATTCTTTGAGCAATCTTTTTGCATGTGTGCTTCCTTGACTATGCGCTGCAATGATGATGGGTTTTCCTTGATTGTGATTCGTCAAATAATATTCAAATGCTTTTTTCACATCCTGATACGCTAGTTCAAATGCAGCCAATGCATTGATGGTATCTATTTTATTGACTGGATAGTAACTGTTGATATGTGCTTGTCGATACCTTGGTGCATAAACCATACCTACTTCATTAAATATACTTGCTTGACTCAAGATAGTAGAGTAGTCGGTTTTAATATTCAATGCAATATCTTTTAATGACGCAGACCAGCCATTTGGCATTACAGGATCTAAATACGTTGTTGGATGCACAAAAAACACATCTGCCAATCTTTTGGGTTGGTACTTTGTTAAAATACTAGCTGGTACGCTGTCAGAAGGGTCTATTTTAAGTGGATGGGCCGCCCAGTTCTTCAGCTGGCTGTAGTCTGGCTGCTCCTCCCATTTGATACTAGCATAAACAGGCTGATAAGTTGCATAATTGCTTTTGCCACATCCAAAAGCCAGGAATAAAACACTAAAAAAAAACAAATTTCTCATTGGACAAAGATACAATTTATCATAGTTAAATTTTTTATACTTGACTGATAATTTATTAAATGCTTTGGATGCAAATAAATTATTTTATTTTTACATAAATCAGTCTGATTGTACCTCTTAAGACATATACCATTTTTAAAAGCCGTTTTCCAGCATAGCTTAACCGCTTTTGGTGGTCCTCAAGTACATATTGGCTTACTGCAACATCGATTTGTAGAAAAAAGAAAGGATATTACTTCGGAGGAGTTGATGGAATACAATGCTTTTTGCCAATTACTTCCTGGGGCATCCTCAACCCAAACAATTGTTTTGATTGCATTTAAAAGAGGTGGTTTTTCCCTAGCCTTAATCACTTTGCTCATATGGATTTTACCAGCCACTAGTTTTATGGCTAGTCTAGCCATTGCCTACACCCATTTTGATTTACAACCGGTGCTAAAAACCTTGCATTTGTTACAACCAATGGTGATTGGTTTTATCGCCAGCGCCACCTACCTTTTATATAAAAAAGCCATCAATAATACCATTACCCTTTTTGTTTTTGGCTTTGCATGTGTGCTTACTTTAATTGGTTTTAAAACCCCTTGGACGATACCTGTTGTAATTATTTTAGCTGGTATTGTCACCAATTTTAGCAATAAAAGAATTCCTGATCAAGGTGCTGCACCTAAACAAATTAAATGGGTGCATTTACATTTATTCATTTTATTTTTTCTTACAGCAGGTTTTTTATCTGAACAAGCGACACGTCAAAACTGGGAACACCGTAAAGTGTATAATCTTTTTGAAAACAATTATCGATTTGGAAGTTTTGTATTTGGTGGCGGTGACGTTTTAATTCCAATGATGTATGAACAATATGTAACTCGTCCAAGCACCGAACAGGTTAAAGAAAGTAAAAGAGATGTGTTAAAAATAAATAGTGCAGCTTTTTTAACAGGTTCAGGAATTGTTAGGGCCATTCCTGGTCCAATCTTTTCTATTGCAAGCTTTACCGGTGCATTGGCTTTAGAAGAAAAAGGAATTGGAGGA
Source organism: Bifidobacterium breve (assembly GCA_943323935.2). Next base: position 2,299 of record CALPJR020000085.1, on the reverse strand, counting down.
CAGATTATAGGCGCTGTAGTGGCTAGTATTGGCGTTTTTTTACCAAGCTTTTTAATTGTCTTATTCTTCTTCCCCATTTGGCAGAAACTAAAAAAGTATGCTTTATTTTATAGGTCATTGGAAGGCATTTATGCAGCTGTGGTGGGCATTATGCTAGGGGCAACCTTATTTTTACTAAAAGATATTGTATTTGATTTAGGCATCATGACTGGTATGAATATTGGCGTCTACCTATTTGTTTTTTGTACCACTGCGATTGTACTTGTGCGTTATAAAATTGCCCCACAATGGGTTGTTTTAGGGACTATACTTTTGGGCGCATTATTATCAATTTGGCCAACTATATTTTAACATAAACAAAGGCTTGAATTGTTTATTTTTACAGCCATTCATGAAGCAAAGCCTCCTCTTATTTTTTTTATTGACTTGTGTTGCCTTTTCCTCGGTTAATGCACAGATGCGCACCATCAGTGGCGTGGTTTATGATATTTCTGGAAGAATGCCAATCGAAGCAGTGATGGTCTACACTAAATATAGTAGGACACAAACCGACTCTTTGGGTAGGTATTTAATCACTATTCAAGCAAAAGACTCTTTAACATTTTCTTTGTTTGGAAAAAACACCCAAAAATTTTCGCTAGATCAAGTAGAGGATCCTAGTAATTTCAATATCATGATTCATGTGACTGGTTTTGATCTTCCAGAAGTAAGAGTTCGCAATAGTTATTACAGGTATGATTCCATTCAAAATAGGATAGATTACGCCAAATACTTTAATTATGTGCCTCCTGGCTTAAAACTGAGTAATCAACAAAATATTTTTGGAAATGGAGGGGTTACAATTGGCTTCGATGTCAATGAAATTATAAATATGTTTAGGTTCAAGCGAAACCGAAACCTCCAATTTTTGCAAAATAGGCTATTGTATCAGGAACAAGAAAAGTACATCAACTACCGCTTTACCAAGCGTTTTGTCCAAAAGCTAACAAAATTAGATGGTCCTAGACTGGAAGTGTTTATGGAATACTGCAAACCATCCTATCCAACCCTGGCTTTGTTAAACGACCTGGAATTGGGCTATTTTATTCAACAGAAACTCATCCAATTTAAACAAGGTCGATAATTCAACCATTCATCTATTTTCTTTCCTAAAACATATCATTTTAGCTATCTTTAAGCACTAAATTAGACCAATTTGAGAAAGTTAAATTATGCTGCCTTCATCCTGATCTTAGGATTGTTTGCTTGTAAGGAAAAGACAAAGCCAACTGATAAATTCAATTCGAATGCACCAATATCTGTAGATATTGCAATTGCTGCTTCGCAAGTCATTGATAAAGTCATTGAAGTAAATGGTTCAGTGGTGGCTAGTGAATTTGTAGACATTCGTCCAGAAACCAATGGCCGTATTGTTTTTTTACAAATTCCTGAAGGCAAATTGGTGGCAGCGGGCACCGTATTGGCTAAACTAAATGATGCTGATTTACAAGCTCAAATGCAAAAAATTAAAGTGCAATTAGCATTAGCAACAATCACTGAGCAAAGAAATTACAAATTAGTACAAGCTAAGGGGATCAATCAAAGTGATTATGATATTAGCTTGCAACAAGTAAACAGTTTGAAAGCCGACATGGCTTATACGCAGTCTTTAATTGATAAGACGGTGATTAAAGCGCCTTTTACTGGTCAGATGGGATTGAAGCAAGTAAGTCTTGGAGCATACATCAGCACAGCAACAACGGTAGTTACTTTACAAAAAGTAGATCAGTTAAAAGTAGACTTTACCTTACCAGAAATCTATCAAAATTATATTAAAGTAGGTAAGAAGGTAACAGTGGAAAGTATTGCCAATCCTGGCGTTAAAATGTCTGCAACCATTGATGCAATTGAGCCTCAGATTATTGCTTCATCTCGTAATATTAAAGTACGCGCTAATTTACAAGGCAAGTTAATCCCAGGTGCTTTTACAAAAGTATTCCTTGGAGAGCATCAACAAAAGCCAAGTATTTTGGTACCATCAAATATCATTATTCCTGATTCTAAAGTAAAGCAATTGGTAGTAGTGAAGAATGGTAAAGCAAAATTTGTCAATGTGGAGACAGGCTATCGTACTGCTTCTGGTGTTGAAATTACATCTGGTATTCAAGTGGGAGATAGCTTGATTGTTGCAGGGATGCTTTTTGTAAGAGACGGAAGTGATTTAAAAATAGGGAAGACATTGCCACTTGTTGACATCATCAAGTAGGCTCACAATTAATACATTATTGAGATGAATATATCGGAACTCTCGTTAAAACGT
>CALPJR020000084.1 GCA_943323935.2 Bifidobacterium breve | reverse complement strand
CTTGTAAAACTGCATAGCCCAAAATCTGCGTTCCAGGATCAATACCTAAAATGATTGGTGTTTTTGACATGGGATAAAGTTACAGATATCCCTTCAAAATACGATCTTTGCAAAACATGAATTCAAGTAAACTTAAGCCACTACTTTCTCTTGGAAATAAATTGATTGGATTCATCTTATTTGTGATTTGTGCTATTGCGATCTACAATAAGGTATTACAAAATGAAAATTTAAATCAATACGGAGCAGATTTAAAAGTACAATTGGCTAAAATCCATTGGTCGGCCTGGTTGCTGATGGCTTGTTTATTAACGCTGAATTATACGATCGAGGCTATTAAATGGAAGTCTGTTATTGCATCTACAAATACCTTCAACATAGGACAAGCACTTAAGGCCGTCTTAGTAGGACAGGCTTTTTCATTCTTTACACCTGCAAGATCTGGTGACTATGTGGGTAGAACATTATTTTTAGCACCTGGTACTAAGTTGAAAGGTATTACCCAAATGGCCTGGGCGTCCTATGCGCAAATTATCATGACGATTTGTTTTGGATGCTTTGCCTTATTTTGGAACCTTCCTTTTTTACCTTGGTTAAAATGGGTCGCACCTTTTGGTGCGTGCATTGCATTGTTTTTATTTTTTTACAATCAACCTTTAAAGGGCTGGTTATCTAAAATCAATCTCTTACAAATTGATGCTACTTTAAAATGGAAATTACTTGGCCTTGCATTGGCACGTTATTCCATCTACCTTTTGCAATATAATTGGGCTGCAGAAATGTTATCTATACCAGTTGGTTGGATGGATTTAAGTATTTCGGTCATGGCTTTATTATTTTTTTTAAGTATGATTCCTGCAATTAGTTTGACCGATTTAGTCATACGGGGACAATTGTTTTTATTATTAATGGCTCCATTCTACCAGAACGATATCATGCTTATTGCTCTAACCACTTTAATTTGGATTGTTAATTTTTTAATTCCTTCTATCATAGGCGCTGTTTTATTACTTGGTTTTAGATTAAAGCGATAAATTTATAGTCAATATCTCCCTTCATGTTTTTACACCTCTTTCAAATCTGGATGGCTACTTTATTATCTTTGATGCCAAAGCAATCCAAAGAGATCTGTAGTCAAACCAATACTGCATTTAATACAGGTGAAAAAATTACCTACACAATCTTTTACAATGTAATAGGGTTGTATGTAAATGCAGGTGACGCTCAATTTGAAGTGACACCTACTAAATGGGAGGGAGCACCAGCTTTTGCATTGACTGCTACTGGAAATTCTAATCGCAGGTATGATTGGATTTTTAAAGTACGGGATAAATACGAATCCATCGTAGATACTAAATCTTTATTACCTTATTTTTTTAGTAGAAGTATCAATGAGGGTTCTTTTCATCAAAACCAAAACCTTACATTTAATCAAAAGGGCAATCATGTGATGACCCAAAAAGGTGAATCATTTAAAACTGCAGATTGCACTTTTGATGTAATCAGTGCTGTGTATGCTGTAAGGAATTTAGATTTTCAACATCTTGAAGTCAATGAAAAAGTCAACTTAAATTTTTTCCTTGACAATGAATTGTTCCCTTCTTATTTTAAATATTTAGGTAAAGGAATTGTACAAACTAAATTTGGCAAGTTTAAAGCCATTAAAATAGCCCCTTTACTTGTGAAGGGTTCGATGTTTGATGGTGGAGAGCGCATGACCATCTGGGTTACAGACGACGAGAATCATATTCCAATAAGAATAGAAACACCGATTATTGTTGGCTCAATTAAAGTGGATATGAAAAGTTATGAAGGATTAAGGTATCCTTTAAGTTCATTAATTGAAGTAGATAGCCCCTAAATAAATATTTTTTTATTTTCGGTCAATGTATAGATACAAATAAAGCTTTAGTTTTTCAAGCTATTTAAACTAAAGCAATTCTTTGCTCTAATACCTTTTTCAGTTACATGTAAATCACAGCATTCATTCACTGAATCATGTTCAAAAAATAAAGTATAGTTTTTGGTACATGCTTCGTTTAAGAAAAGTTCTTTTTCGTTGAGTGTAAAAAGCGGTTGCATATCATAGCCCATTACAAAAGGAATCGGTAAATGTCCTACCGAAGGCAATAAGTCTGCTAAATACACAATCTGATGATTGCCATATTGAATCTTAGGTAAGAGCATGCCTTGTGTATGTCCGTTGACTACAATACAACTGATATTTTCTGCAAAATGAATTTCTTGTAAATTGGTATCGCTTTTAAACGGTGGTATCTCAATTAATTTCAATTGACCACTCTCCATTAGAGGCATAATATTTTCTTTTAGGAAGCTTGCTTTTTCTCTTCTATTTGGGTTTGTCGCTGTCTCCCAATGTGAGGCACTTACCCAATAGGTTGCATTGGGTAAAGCCAATTGAAGGGAGCCGTTATCTTCATGCACAGCACCACCAACATGGTCAAAGTGTAAATGCGTTAATAGCACATCTGTAATATCTTCTGGCTTGAATCCATACTGTGCCAAAGCTTCAGCAATCGTTTTGGTTTCAGTTGGTTGATAATGGCTAAAGAATTTTGCATCTTGTTTATTACCCATGCCTGTATCAATTAATATCTTACGCGCTCCTGATACAACTAACATACATCTAAGTGCCCAAGTACATAAGTTGTTTTCGTCCGCAGGATTGGTCTTATTCCAAATAGATTTAGGTACCACACCAAACATGGCACCACCATCTAATTTAAAATTACCTGTATGAAGACTATAAATTTGCATGTTTATTTTTTACCGATGTTCTATACAACAAAATTAAGCCAATGATAAAAAATACACATAATCCAAGTACTGCATTTTTTTGTGAGCCTGTTAACTCAATGATAAAACCAAAGCTAAACATACCAATGACAATGGCTATTTTTTCTGTGACATCAAAAAAGCTAAAGAAAGAGGCTGTGTCTTTTGTTTCTGGCATGAGTTTAGCATAAGTACTTCTGCTCACAGATTGTATTCCACCCATGACAAAGCCAACCATGGTAGCTAAACAATAAAATTCAGTGATTCCATTTCTTGGTACATAATATCCAATGATACAAATAAGGATCCAAAAGGATACTGCAATCATTAAAGTATTAAAATTGCCCAATTTTACAGCCATTCTACTCATGAGCATGGCGCCGGGAATAGCCACTAATTGAATGATTAAAATGGCAATAATTAAATTGGTTGTAGGAATATTCAATTCACTTTTCCCATATAATGTGGCAGCTAGCATCACTGTTTGAACGCCCATATTGTAAAAGAAGAATGCACCTAAAAAACGGTCTAAAACAGGCATTTTTCTTAATTGCAACCAAACCTTATGCAGTTCCTTATAGCCGCCTACAAAAATATTATCTGATTGGTCTGTTTTTAAGTTTTTTTGACTTGCAGGTAATCTAGTAATGGCCCAATGTCCAAAACCAAACCACCATATACCAGCTAATAAAAAAGAAATTTGAGAAGCTTTGCCAACAGTGATTCCAAATAAGTCTGGTTTTAATACAAAGACAAAACAAATTAATTGTAAGATGACAGCGCCAATATATCCCATCATAAATCCTCTTGCACTCACACGGTCTTGGTCTTCTGGTGCAGCAATTTCAGGTAAATAGGAATTATAAAATACTAAACTGCTCCAAAAGCCAATACAGGCAATGATCATGGCAATCAATCCTAATCCTATATGTGCAGCATCAAAAAAATAAAGGCAACAACATGCTACACTACCTAGTGTACAAAAAAATCGTAGAAACTGTTTTTTATTCCCTTTGAAATCTGCAATGGAAGATAGGAGTGGAGATAAGATTGCAACAATTATAAATGCAATCGCCAATACATAATTATACAATGCAGTGTTGATGAATTCGAAGGACCCAATGGTCACTTTATCAACTAAAGTGTTTTCATTGCCGTCTCCTGTAACTGCCTCATAAAAAGCTGGGAAAATAGTAGAGCAGATCACAAGACTATAAACACTGTTGGCCCAATCGTACATGGCCCAACCATTGATGACTTTTTTAGAAGCAGTTTGCATATTGCAAGGGGTTTACACTCAAAATACGAATAAATGCTAATGTATCTTAAAATCCATTAAGCTTTTTGAAGGAAGAGCCATGCAAGCATGGATAAGCCTAAGGCAATTCTGTACCAACCAAATAGAGCGAAGCCTCTTTTTTGGACAAATTGAATAAAGAATTTAACGCTGATCAATGCCACAACAAATGCCACTAATCCTCCGATGCATAGATTGATTAAGTTGTCTGTCACAAATACTTCTGGGTGGTCTTGGTACACATCTAATGTACTTTTTGCAGAAGCTGCAAGCATAGTTGGTACAGCTAAAAAAAATGAAAATTCTGCAGCAGCTTTCTTACTTAATTTTTGACTTAAACCACCAATAATGGTGGCAGCACTACGGCTTAGTCCTGGAAATACAATCGCCAATACTTGAAAACATCCAACCCAAAATGCTTGCTTAAATTCAATTGGTGCATGATCTACAGGAGCGACTTGTTTTTTAAAATAACGATCAATAAATATCAAAGCGATACCACCTAATACCATGACCGTTGCAATCACCCATAAATTATCTAACACAGCGTCTATGTATTTTTTAAGTAAAGCGCCAAAAAGCAATGCTGGTAAGACTGCTAGGAGTAATTTTAAATAAAAACGATAGTCCTTGAAATTGAAGAACGCTTTACGATAGATCACCACCACCGAAAGGATTGCAGCAAATTGAATCACAATTTCATAAAGGTCTACAAATGGACTATCTGCAATGCCCAAAAAAGGGTTGGCAAATTTCATATGTGCCGTACTGGATATCGGTAAAAATTCGGTAACACCCTCAATGATGGCAATTAAAATTGTTTGTAAAGTATTCATAGTTTGTATTCAAAAAAAGAGCGATGCAGGCATCGCTCTAATAGGTATAATCAAGTTTATGCTTTTTTAAACAAAGCGTATATTTCTACAATAAATCCAGCAATGATACACAATGGCGCAAGGGTGATGCGTCTAAAGCTATACACTTCATTTTCATTGAATACATTTGGGTCTAAACTTTTACCTCCGGCCATTAACAACATGCCTACAATAATCAATACGGCGCCAATGATCATCCAAGTGTAATTGGATTTACCAAATAGGTCTAAAGAGCGTTTTGTGCTTTTTTCTTTCATAAATAATAGATTAATAAAGTTCGTCTAATTTCATTTTTAAATATTTCACCACACTTCGGTAAGTGCTAAATACGGAGAT
>CALPJR020000083.1 GCA_943323935.2 Bifidobacterium breve | reverse complement strand
GTTTTTTTAATTTGTTCTATGATGGGTAAACCATAACTAATATTCGGAACAAAAACACCATCCATTACATCCAGATGAAACCATTCAGCTTCAGAAGCATTGAGCATTGAACACGCTTTTCCTAGTTCTAAAAAATCGGCAGCTAAAAGGGAGGGAGCAATAATGGCCATAACTTGTATTTTTTCAAAGGTCTAATTTTTTTAGGGAACTGTCATTTTTTCGTCAAAAAAAATTCCAATTTACTTGTTTCTTGAAGTTTGGCTCCTTGTCTTTGATGTTTAACGCTATTTTTGCGGCCAATTCAAAACCTATGAAAAAATACATCTGCATCCTGTTTGCTTTATTTTTTGGCTTGAGCTTGATGGCCCAAGAAGATACCGTTCAATTTGATGGGGAGACGCATTTTAAAAATGTACAACAATTGACATTTGGAGGGGACAATGCAGAAGCTTATTGGAGTTTTGACAGTAAGCGCATTATTTTTCAAAAAACCAATCCTAAAGAAGGGATTGTATGTGATCAAATTTTCATGGGCAATTTACCATTGAATGCTGTAGATCCATTTAAATATAAATTAGTCAGCACCGGAAAGGGCAGAACAACCTGTGCTTATTTCATGAAAGACGGGAAGCATCTTATATATGCATCCACCCACGAGGGAAGTGCAGACTGTCCTCCACCTGTGGATCGCGCAAAATATGGCAACAAATACATTTGGCCTTTGTACAACACCTATGACATTTTTATGGCAGATACCAATGGCAATGTGCTAAAAAAACTGACGACTGCAAAAGGATATGACGCAGAAGCAACTTTATCTTATGATGGAAAGAAAATGATTTATTGTAGCGATAAAGATGGGGACTTGGATTTATATGTGATGGATATTGCAACTGGCAAAGAAAAAAAGGTCACCAATACACTTGGTTATGATGGGGGTGCATGGTTTAGTCCAGATGGTAAAAAAATAGTTTGGAGAGCGAGTCGTCCAAAAACGGAGGCAGAAATTGCAGAATATAGCAGCCTTTTGAAAGAAGGTTTGGTGGCGCCAACCAATATGGAGGTATTTGTTGCCAATGCAGACGGGTCGGATGCGAAACAAATCACCAACCTTGGTCAAGCCAACTGGGCCCCTAATTTCACACCCGACGGCAAGCAGATCATCTTTTGTAGCAATCATGAGTATAAGAGAGGCTTCCCTTTTAATATGTATTTGATCAACCTAGACGGTTCAGACCTGGTTAAAATAAGCAGAGATAAAGGTTTTGATGCTTTCCCAATGTTTAGTCCTGATGGTAAAAAAATCATTTTTGCCTCTAACAGAAACAATAAGGGCACTAGGGATACCAATTTATTTGTGGCGGACTGGGTCTATTAACAAGAATGATTAGATAAGTTGTATTTTAGCATAAATCTAAAATCAATTGACTATGCAAACAGGTTTATTACATTTACACAACCTATTAAGATGGGTGGTATTGATTGCAATTGTAATTGCAATTGTTCAATTATTACTTAAGAAAGATGCTTTAAAGGCGAGTAAAGTATTGTTAATCAGTGCCCATAGTACTTTAGTCTTAGGATTGTATCAGTACTTTTTTGGTCCTGTTGGCTTCTTTTTCATCAAATCCATGGGTATGGCCTTAGTGATGAAGGACAAACTGCTTAGATTTTGGGCAGTGGAGCATATTTTCACCATGCTTATTGCGATTATTTTAATCACCATTGGACATGTTAAGTACAAAAAAGGAGGCGCTCCAAAGACCACTTTAATTTTATACATCATAGCCTTATTGTTGATTTTTGCCGCGATCCCTTGGCCGTTTAGAGGGGAAATAGCAAGACCTTTGTATCCAGGAGGATAGTTATATATAACATATTGATTTTCAGTATAAATAAAGGGGAAAGCGTAAGTTTCCCCTTTATTTTAGCTATTTTTCAATATTTCGGGGTTTATTTTTCGTAATTCCATTCATTTCCATATCTTTGCAACCCCAAAATAAGTATGTCAAAACAACCGCTGATTAAACAAGATGGAGTAATTATAGAAGCTATGAGCAATGCTATGTTCAGAGTAAAGCTTGAAAATGGTCACGAAATCTTAGCAACAATATCTGGTAAAATGCGCATGCACTATATCAGAATTTTGCCAGGTGATAAAGTAGGAGTGGAGATGAGTCCGTATGACTTAACAAGGGGAAGAATTATTTTCAGACATAAATAAGCTGAATCTATTTCTACAAAAGCGTTTAAAAAACATTAGGAATAAATATTTAAAAACAAAAAGATGAAAGTTAGAGCATCTATCAAAAAACGTAGTGCCGATTGCAAAATCGTGAAGCGTAAAGGCGTATTATTTGTGATCAACAAAAAGAACCCTCGCTTTAAGCAAAGACAAGGATAGTAAGGCTTTTAGCGGAGACGCTAAAGTTTTAGAAAATAAAAAAATTAAACAAAAAATCAAGTTTTAGCATATGGCTCGTATTGCCGGTATCGACTTACCAAAAAACAAAAGAGGAGAAATAGGACTACAGTACATTTTCGGTATTGGACATTCTACAGCTCAGTACATCTTAAACAAAGCAAACATCAGTTACGATAAAAAAGTAAATGAGTGGAATGACGAAGAGCAAACTGCTATTCGTAATATCATCAATGCTGAATTCAAAGTAGAAGGTGCTTTACGTAGTGAAGTTTCTATGAGCATTAAGCGTTTGTTAGATATCGCTTGTTACCGTGGATTGCGTCACAGAAAAGGTTTACCTGTTCGTGGCCAACGTACTAATACCAACTCACGTACTCGTAAGGGTAAGCGTAAGACAGTTGCTGGTAAGAAGAAAGTAGCTAAGAAATAATATGAATTGATAGGTCGTCGCATCCGTGACGACCTATTGTTATAAAAATCCGACTAAAATTAGATCCTGAGACCAAAATTTCAGGGGAGATTTACTCGGTTTCCGCTTCGGCGGAATTTCAATTTAAATAACCCGCTCTTTTTACCTGTATTTCTTACAAGTATTTAGGGCACACCTCAGAAAAAATGGCAAAACCAAACAAAGCACAGAACAGTGCAAAAGCTGCTGCAAAGAAGAGAGTCGTAAAAGTAGACGCTTCTGGAGAAGTTCGTATCAGTGCAACATTCAACAATTTAATTATCGCTTTCACAAACAAAGCAGGTCAAGTGATCAGCTGGAGTAGTGCAGGTAAAATGGGCTTCAGAGGTTCTAAAAAGAATACGCCATATGCAGCTCAAATGGCAGCAGCGGACGCAGCTAAAGTAGCCTTAGATGCTGGTGTTAAGAGAGTAGAAGTATTTGTAAAGGGTCCAGGTTCAGGTAGAGAAGGTGCAATCCGTTCTATCTCTCAATCTGGTATCGAAGTGATTTCTATCCGTGACGTAACGCCTATGCCACATAACGGATGTCGTCCTCCTAAACAAAGAAGAGTATAATTATTCCGAGTTTTAATAACTATTTATAAACCAGGATGCATCATTGATTTTAGATTTTTACTGATGATGCGTCGACATTAAAAAATCAAAAAAAAGCAACATTATGGCACGTTACACAGGCCCCAAAACAAAGATTTCCCGCATTTTCGGCGAACCTATCTTAGGGAACGCAAAATGGTTGGGTAAAAACAGCAACCCTCCAGGTCAACACGGAGCGCAACGCAAGCGTAAGCAATTAGGCGAGTATGCATTACAATTAAGAGAAAAGCAAAAAGCGAAATACACTTATGGTGTATTAGAGCGTCAATTCCGTAAGACTTTTGAAGAAGCAGCGCGTTTAAAAGGCGTTACAGGTGAAAACTTAATCAAATTATTAGAATCTCGTTTAGACAATACAATTTTCAGAATGGGATTGGCTGCAAGCCGTCCTGAAGCACGTCAATTGGTTGCACACAAGCATATCGCTGTAAACGGTGATGTGACAAATGTACCTTCTTATACATGTCGTCCAGGTGATATCATCACTTACCGTCCTAAGAGTGCACACAATTCTTCTATTGTAAGCAAGCAACGTGCTAGAAACACTAAGTTTAGCTGGGTAGATTGGAATGAAACTACCAACACTGGTACTTTTATTACAATGCCAGAGCGCGAAGCAGTTCCTGAAAATATCAAGGAGCAATTGATTGTAGAATTGTACTCTAAATAGTAGGTAGCACTTAACAAAATTTCTTTCTAAAGAAAGAATCAAATAAAAAAAAGTAGTAACATGGCTATATTAAGTTTTCAAAAACCAGATAAAATTGTTTTACAAAAAGCAAATGATTTCGAAGGACAATTCGAATTCCGTCCATTGGAGCCAGGCTTTGGTCTAACATTAGGAAATGCTTTAAGAAGAGTTTTATTAAGCTCTTTAGAAGGCTTTGCTATCGTAGGTATTAAAATCGAAGGAGTAGATCACGAATTTGCTACAATCAAAGGTATTACTGAAGACGTAACAGAAATGATCTTAAACTTAAAGCAAGTTCGTTTTAAGCGTAAGGCAGATCAAGATGTGAGTTCTGAAAAAATTACTTTGTCTATCAAAGGTGGTAGCGAATTTAATGCAGGTCATATTGGTGAAGCTTCTCAACAGTTCCAGGTGATGAACCCAGAATTAGTGATTTGTTTCATGGATCCTTCTGCTAAATTAGATATTGAATTAACGATCCAAAAAGGTCGTGGATATATTCCTGCTGAAGAGAATAAATTAAAGGATATGCCATTTGGTTATATCGCAATTGATTCTATTCACACACCAATCAAGAACGTGAAATACGTTATGGAAAACTATCGTGTGGAGCAAAGAACAGATTATGAGAAATTGATCTTGGAAGTGGCTACAGATGGTACGATCCACCCAGAAGATGCTGTTAAGCAAGCTTCTAGAATCTTGATTCAACACTTTATGATCATCACAGACGAGAATATTACCTTCGACAATAAAGAAGATAAGAAAGAAGATGTGGTAGATGAGCAAGTATTGCAATTAAGAAAAGTATTGAAGACTCCATTAGAAGATTTAGACTTGTCAGTTCGTGCATTCAATTGCTTGAAAGCTGCTAAAATTAACAGCTTGAGCGAATTGGTACAATATGAGCAAGAAGATCTAATGAAGTTCAGAAACTTTGGTCAAAAGTCTTTATCTGAAATCGAGCAAGTATTGATCGAAAGAGGATTGAGCTTTGGAATGGACCTAGGTAAATTAGGATTAGACAAATTAGATTTACAATAGTCTTTAAAGATTAAAGTAAGTCACTATTTATAAACGAGCGAAAGCTCAAACCTTACAATTCCTGACACGGTGTAAGGATAAAACTTAAAAG
>CALPJR020000082.1 GCA_943323935.2 Bifidobacterium breve | reverse complement strand
TCATTACTATAAGTGTACTCATTTATTTATTAGAATTTAAAAATAGCAAAGGGAGTTGGAGCCATTTCTTTGATGTATTTGGCAAGAACCCTTTATTTATTTTTGTACTCAGTGGATTTTTGCCAAGAGTATTGGCACTATTAAGATGGGTAGATCATACAGATGAAAAAGGAGAACCAGTCTACACTTCAGCCCTGCCTTGGTTTTACCAACATATTTGTAAAAATATTTCGAGCGATCTAAGAGTTGGTTCATTCTTTTATGCCATCTGTTTTATTGCCTTCTTTGCGGTACTTGCAAATATCCTAGACAAGAAAAAGATATACATTAAAGTATAAAAGATCAATAAGTCTATAGATAAAAATAAAGGAATTAAAAAACTTGAGTCTTCTGTGATTACTTAAAAAGCGTAGATGCTTTTTCTAAGCTTTCTGGTTTCCCCACATCTAATAATATGCCATCACTATGGTCATAAAAATGAATGGCATAATGTTGTGCAATTTGTAAATAAGCATCAATCAGGGAAAACTTACCTTGCATATTCAAGGCTTCAAAAAAATTAGCGTGTATAATTTGTATTCCGCTAAACGCTTTGGGAACAGCCATGGAAGGGTCTTTTAAAGGATTAGCCCATTTTTCCTCATTGGTTGTATTGTTGCTCCATCCACACAATGTGCCTGCTGTATTGAAAATTAAATTTCTGCTTGTGGTACGATTGGTCACTGCTAAAGTAGCCACCATTTCTCCTTCGGATAATGCATCAAAAGCTTTATCTGCTTCAAACATTTTACCCAGATCCAAATCGGTTAAGATATCTGCGTTCATCACCAACCATTTGGCTTCATTCTCAAAATGCGCTTTCGCTCTTAACAATCCCCCACCAGTTTCAAGCACTTCATCCGACTCGTCTGAAATAGTGACATGGGATCCCCATCCCCTATTTTTTTGAATGGCATCTATAATTTGATCTGCAAAATGGTGCACATTCACCACTACTTCGTCTATCCCGTAATCTTGTAAGTATTCGATATTGCGTTGTAATAAAGACTTTCCATTCACTACAGCCAAAGCCTTAGGATGATGATCTGTAAAGGGCTTCAGCCTAGTTCCTAATCCTGCAGCTAAAATCATTGCCTTCATAAAAAAATTATTTTACCCAATTCGTTTGGTTGGTATGTGCTAAAACGATCTTTACTTTATACTTGTTCTTTAAATGCCTTGCAGTTTGTTCTGCAGCAAACACACTGCGGTGTTGGCCACCTGTACAACCAAAATTAATTTGCAAGGATTCAAAATCTCTAGCTAAATAATTTTCAACAGTGATGTCAATTAAATCCCAAACACTATTTAAAAAAGTATTCATCTTGGTTTTTTGTTCTAAGAAATCTTGTACCGGCTTATCCAATCCAGAAAGTTGTTTATAATCATCGAATCTGCCCGGATTTAAAATACCCCGCATATCAAAAACAAATCCACCACCATTTTCTGACGCGTCTGAAGGCAAACCTTTTTTATAACTAAAGCTATTGATGGTAATCACCAATGGTGTTTTTTCAGTGGCTTGTATTGGCGTAAATCTGTCCAAGACTTCTTGGCCTACCATCCATTTTAAAATACCAGCAAAAACTGGCGTGTCTTTATCCAAAGTATAGACCTCTAAAAAGCTTTTTAAATTTCTCAAACCCAATGGGATACTGGTTAAGAAATGTGCCTTACGTTCAAATAAACCTCTAAATCCATATGCACCCAATACCTGCAATAATCTTAATAAAACAAAGCCATGGTATTGTTTTTTAAATAAACCAGCATCAATGGTTTCGCCTAAAACATGTTCCGCCTCTTTTATGTAGTCATTTAGTAATCGCTCTTTCCATTCATTGGATAGTTCTGCTTTGGCTTGCCATAATAAGGATGCTACATCATAAGGCATGCCGCCCTTCATCCCCCCTTGGAAATCGATAAAAAACACTTCATCGTTTTTAACGATGATATTTCTGCTCTGAAAATCACGAAACATGAAATAATTAAAATGACTGTCGGACAATTGTTCGCTCAATAATTCAAACTCATCAATCAATGCCTGTTTGTCATAAGGATATTGTAAAGTATCTAAGAAATAATATTTGTAATAAAGTAAATCAGTTAACACCGCATGTTTGCCAAATGTTTTTGAGGTAAGGCATTTTGAAAAATCTAATCCCTCGCTGCCTTTCACTTGCAACTGCACCAATGCTTTTAAACTTTTTTGGAATAACTGATACACTCTTTCAGTCTTGCCTTCTTTTTCTAATACATCTAATAAAGATTCCGAGCCAAGGTCTTCTTGTAAATAAATTTTCTGGTCCGCACTAACGGCCAACACATTTGGCACATGCAATCCTTTTGAATAAAAATGCTGGGCAAAATAAATGAAGGTCTCGTTCTCTTTAAGGTTCAAATTGTAAGTAGCGATATAGGAGTCAGCGCCTTCTTTGATTCTAAAATAAATTCGATCTCCCCCACTTTGTGGAATTTTTTCTATGTGCTCGCAATCCTTACCTGCGTAGGATAAAAAAATTTGTTTGATCGCTTCCTTGATTGCTTCCATGAACTTTGAATAGGGGTTTTAACAGCACTAAAAGTAATTAAATAAATTTAGCTTACGAAAAAACTAAAAAAAGCGGTAAATTCAATCAAATTAACCCCCTTATGAACAGACAAACCATGTCATTAAGACAAGTAATGTTAATGCTGTTGCTCTCCTTTTTTTCAGTAGCAGCTATTGCGCAAGCACAAAAAATCACTGGAACAGTAGTGGATAGCAAAGGAAGCCCCTTAGAAGGCGTCACTGTAAAAGTGCTAACGACCAATGCTTTGACCACCTCTAACAAGGCTGGCGCATTCACCATCAACGCCAAAACAGACGACATCATTGAGTTGAGTTTTGTAGGCTTTGAATCTAAAAAAGTGAAGGCAACCAATGGATCAATGCAAGTTGTTTTAAATGCAGCTACAACAGACCTTCAGGATGTGATCTTGGTAGGAAGTCGTGGTTCAGGTCGTGCTAAATTAGAGTCGCCCGTGCCGGTAGATGTTATTAAAATTTCAGAAGTCGCTATCAATACGGCAAGAATGGATTTGACTTCTTCTTTAAATTATGCAGCACCTTCTTTTAACTACAATAAACAATCAGGTGCAGATGGTGCCGACCACGTAGACATAGGTACATTAAGAGGTTTAGGCCCTGATCAGACCTTGGTTTTGATCAATGGTAAGCGTAGACATAGCACTGCCTTGGTAGGTTTATTTGGCACAAGAGGTCGTGGAAATTCTGGCGTAGACTTGAACGGATTTTCTCAAGCATCTGTGGATAGAATTGAAATTTTAAGAGATGGTGCTTCTGCACAATATGGATCTGATGCGATTGCTGGTGTGATGAACGTGATTTTAAAGAAGAATACCAATGAGTGGAATATTATTACAGGCTTAGCAGGTTACTATGATAAAAAATTCAACACCTATCAACACAAGGATAAGAATGACTATTTATATGGCAACCCTATAGATGGTGTAACGAGTGCAATACAAGCGAACCGTGGTTTTGATTTAGGTAAAAAAGGCGGATTTATTAATTTGTCTTTTGATGTATTGGATCAAGGGAAAACTTTCCGTCAGGCAGCTAGTTCAGACATCGCAGACAAAGATGGTCTACCTACCAATACTTGGAGACAAGGATTTGGAGATGGCTCTCTAACTTCTTATGGTGCCATGATGAACTTAGAATTACCGCTTGGAGACAATATTAAATTTTACGCATTTGGCGGAATGAATAATAAAAAATCAGATGCTTATGCTTATACAAGAAACTGGTCAGCAAGACCAACACGTTTCCCAGTGAACAGCAATGGAAGTTTGAAATTTGTGCCAGAGATCATGTTCCGTTCTGGTTCAGGTGATACAAGTTTTAATCCACGCATTCAAGCAGAAATCCAAGACATCTCCATGGTGACTGGTTTTTCTAAAGACAATAAAAATGGATGGAACTGGGATTTTAGCAATGCATTTGGTTACAACGATTTTCATTATTTTGGAGCAGGCACATTCAATGCTTCTGATATTGGCAATGTCACAAAAACAAATTTTGATGACGGTGGATTTAATTTCTTACAAAACACCACCAACTTTGATTTATCAAAACAATTTGGTACAGTGAATAACGGTGGGCTTAGAGTGGCATACGGTGCTGAATTAAGATATGAAGCATACCGTATCAATAGAGGTGAAGTTGCATCATATAAAGCTTTCCCAAATAATTTTGGTTTACAGCAAGCACCTGGTGCACAAGGCTTCCCTGGCTTTAGTCCAGACGATGAAGTAGACGCAAACAGAATGGTCACAGGTATGTATGGTGATTTGGAATATACACCATCAGAAGCTTTCTTGATTACTGGTGCTGTTCGTTTCGAAAACTATTCTGATTTTGGTGCAGTAAGTACTTTTAAAACATCCTTCCGATATAAAGTAACCAATAACTTTAATTTCAGAGGATCATTCAGTACAGGATACCGTGCCCCTTCTTTACAACAAAAATATTTCAGCAATACCCTTACTTCTTTCTCTCAAGGCGGATTGGTTCAATCTCGAGTAGCAAATAATAATGACCCCATTACAAGACTTGCTGGTATCCCAGCTTTAAAGCAAGAGACTTCTAATAACATGAGTCTTGGTTTTTCTTGGAAACCAATGCAAGGTTTATCTGTAACGGTAGACGGATATCAAATTAAAATGAAAGACCGCGTGGTACTTTCTGGATTATTTAGCGCAGGCGATGCCACTTTACCAACTGCATTAACAGACAAATTAAATAGTCTTGGAGTTGCTACTGCACAGTTCTTTGCCAATGCGGTGAATACGACCAATACTGGAGTTGATATCGTTGTGGACTACCAAAAAAAACTATCTGCTACAGAGAAATTAAAATTCTTATTAGTAGGTAACTTACAAGGAATTGATATTGACGCAATCAATGTGCCAGATGCATTGAACACCAATGAATACAATGCCAACACCTTCTTTAATGACAGAGAGAAGTTTTTCTTAAAAGCTTCTGCTCCTGCCTCTAAATTCTCTTTCACAGCAGACTACACTAAAAAGAAAGTAAGTATCGGTGCAAGAGTGACTTATTTTGGCAAGTTAACCTTGACAGGATTTGGTTATAATGGAGATGGTATCAATCCAGAAGTGCCTACAGATTTAGACGACAATGTTTTTGTACCAGAACACTTTAACTATGGTGGCAAATTCACAACTGACATCTATAGCAATATTCAATTAAGCAAGAAAGTAAGCTTCATCCTTGGTG
>CALPJR020000081.1 GCA_943323935.2 Bifidobacterium breve | reverse complement strand
ATGTATAGTCCATTCAATTGAATCAAATTGCCAATCGGTGCCGTTAATCCAGCCAAGAAAACAAATACATGTAATTGTATGAATGATCGCTTAAGACTGCTCACGCTTAATTTGTTTGATAAAACGACCTGTAAAAGATTGCCATTGCATACTTAGCACGCCGAGTACAGCTTCTTTGATGATACCTTTTGACATCTTGCTTACACCAATTTTTCTATCAATAAATGTGATAGGTACTTCCTTTAATTTAAAACCTAAACGCCATGACGCAAATTTCATTTCAATTTGAAATGCGTATCCTATGAATTGAATATGATCCAATTGCATGGATGCAAGCACTTTACGCTTATAACAAATGAAGCCGGCAGTTGGATCCTTCACCGGCATGCCAGTAATAATTCTTGTATAGAGTGAACCTCCTTTTGAATAGATCAATCTATCTATTGGCCAATTTTCTGTTGCTCCGCCTTTTACATATCTGCTACCAATAGCAACATCAGCACCATTTTCACATGCTGCTAATAATCTATCTAAATCTAATGGATTGTGTGAGAAATCGGCGTCCATTTCAAATATATAGTCATACTGATTGTCTAAAGCCCATTTAAAGCCGTGTATGTATGCTGTACCTAAACCTAGCTTCCCTTTTCTTTCTTGGATAAAAATTTTATCAGGATGCGCTTGCATCAAATCTTTAACAATGTTGGCTGTGCCGTCTGGTGAACCATCATCCACCACTAAAACATGGTATTGATTGCCAAGAACAATAACAGCATGTATGATTGCTGCAATATTCTCCTTTTCATTAAAAGTTGGTATGATGACAATTTTCTTCACTTTTTATTGGGGGGATATAGTAATAAAATAGCTTTATTGAAGGTTAAATATAAATTATTTATTTAAGATAGTTCTATTTAAAATCTCTGTTAGCTTCTGTTTGGTGTGCAAAGCAAAGTCCCCTTTCATCATCCAATCATAGTATTGAGGTTCCTCTTTTAGTACCTGGGTAACGGGTTTCCCCTTGTGTTTGCCAAAATTGAAAATTTCAACGCCATTATCCATGATAAATCTTCGGGCAAAATCGACAATTTGGTCTTCTCCAGTAAATTTCACAATCGACTCCACTGTATTACCTATTACAGGATAACGTTCTAATTGCGCCTCTAATACCTCCCAGGTTGCCGTTGCATCTGCCTCGGCAGTATGTGCATCTTCCAAACTTTTATCGCAATAAAACTTATAGGCTGCAGTTAGGGTGCGCTGCTCCATCATATGAAATACTTTCTGCACATCTAATAGCTTTCTGGCTTCAATATCAACAGAAATGCCTGCTCTTAAAAATTCTTCGTTCAACATGGGGATGTCAAAACGATTGCTATTGTATCCTGCTAAATCAGCCCCTTCTAAAAATTGCTTAATCTCGTTGGCTACTTGTTTAAAGGTTGGCGCATCTTTTACCATTTCATCTGTAATACCATGTACCGCAGTAGTTACTGCCGGAATAGGCATTTCTGGATGAATCAACTTACGTTTCACTGATTTTGAACCATCTGGCATAATTTTTACAATGGCAATTTCAACAATTTTATCAGTGCTGACATTGACTCCGGTGGTTTCTAAATCAATGAAACAGATTGGCTGGGAAAGTTGTAAACGCATAGGGATATTTATAAACCGAAGTTAATCAATATGCTACTGAAAATAACAGATTCAGGTTAAAATACTTCAAAAGAATGGTGTAATTTTATGCCTTAAATCAGCTTAAATGAATTGGCAAGCAATCAACGCGGTAGAACAATTAGAACAAATTAAAGCAGCGTCTTTTCACACCCCGCAGGTGATCTTTAAACACAGTACCACATGTAGTATTAGCAGGATGGCTTTGGATCGATTTGAACGCGCTGAAACCCCTATAAATGTTGATTTCCACTATCTAGACCTCTTAAACTTTAGAGCAATTTCTAATGAAATAGCCAGTTTTTTTCAAGTACACCATGAATCTCCACAATTACTTTTAATAAAAGATGGTGAATGCATTTATGATGAAAGCCACTATGGTATTATGATGGACGAACTTAAATCCTTTCTATAATCATAGCACTAGCGCCACCGCCCCCGTTACAAATTGCTGCTGCACCATATTTTGCTTGATGGTCTTGTAGAATATGTGTTAATGTCACAATGATTCTTGCCCCACTACATCCAAGTGGATGACCTAGTGAAACTGCGCCTCCTCTTATATTTACTTTTGTTGGATCCAGATTTAATAATTTGGTATTCACTAGTCCAACAACAGAAAAAGCTTCGTTGAATTCAAAAAAACTAATATCATTGGATGTTAAATTTGCTTTATGTAGGGCCTTAGGTAAAGCTAAAGATGGTGCTGTTGTAAACCATTTTGGATCATGTGCTGCATCTGCATAGCTCGTTATTTTAGCCAATGGTTTTAAACCCAATGCTTTCATCTTTTCGCCACTCATTAAAATCAGTGCTGCTGCACCATCATTCATGGTACTTGCATTAGCAGCTGTTACTGAACCGCCTTTACTAAATGCTGGATTTAAACCTGCAATTTTATCAAACTTCACATTGAATGGTTCTTCATCTTTATCAATGGTGATTGGATCACCTTTTCTTTGAGGTATCACTACTGGAATAATTTCATTCACAAACAATCCTTTCTCAATAGAAGCCTGAGATTTTGTATAACTACCAATTGCAAATGCATCTTGTTCTTCTCTAGAAATTTGATTTTCAGTAGCACATAAATCAGCAAAATTGCCCATCGCTACTTGATCATACACATCTACTAAACCATCTTTAGCCAATCCATCTAGCAAAGTAGTATCACCATATTTATTACCCCAACGTTGATGCATATTGTAGAATGGTACATTACTCATGCTTTCCATACCACCAGCAACAACGATATCTGCATCACCTAAAAGGATATTTTGAGCAGCTAATGCGATAGATTTCATGCCACTAGCACATACTTTATTAATGGTTGTACAAATCACTTTATCAGGCAAGCCAGCTAATTTAGCTGCTTGTCTAGCAGGTGCTTGGCCAAGTCCAGCTTGAATGACAGAACCCATATACACTTCGTCCACTAAATTAAGATCCAATTGGATTTTTTCCAATGCCCCTTTAATAGCGACTGCACCTAATTGTGTTGCAGTTAAACTTTTTAATGATCCACCAAAGGATCCAATGGGTGTTCTAACAGCGGCTACAATAAATACTTCTCTAGACATACAAATAAAATTAGTTTGTTATGATACTTCTTTTGTTTCTGTTGTTGCAGGTGCTTCTGGCATTAAGCGAATGCCCCCATCTTCTATAGTAATTTTTTTAGCTTTATACAAGATCCCTACATTCATTTTAAATGCTTTTTTACTGATGCCGAAAAAAGCATAAATGTCTTCGGGTGAGGATTTGTCATGGTAGGGTAAAAAACCTTTATGCAATTTCAATAACTGAATCAATTTAAGTTGATCATCATCTAGTTTCTCAACACCTTGTTTTCCTATACCAATATCCAGCTTATTATCTTCTCTAATCTTTTTTACAAAACCTTCATCAATCATTTGACCAATATGCAAATGTGTAAAAACCTCATTTTTATAAACCAATCCTTGATGCACTTGATTCACAATCACCACATAACCAATATCCGATTCACGATATACTTGTAATTTTACTTTTTCTCCTTCTTTTACAGTAAGAATGTCATTGCTAATTTGGTTGTCAATTTTTTCTGTAGCTGCAACCCTACCGGTTTGCTTGTCTAAATAAAGTTTAACTAAATATTTGCCGCCCAAACGCATACTCGATAATTGTTGCGATACTGGAACAAATAAGTCCTTCATTAATCCCCAATCCAAAAATGCACCCTGACCTGTAATGTCAACCACTTTCAATGCTGCAATGTCTCCAACAACAGCAAATGGTTCTTGTGTGGTGGCAATTAATCTATTATCTGAGTCGTGATAAACAAATACACTAATGGTGTCATCCACTTGTAAACCTGAGGGTACAAAACGTTTTGGCAACAAAATTCCTTCAGCACCATCGTCCATATAAAAACCAAAATCCACTTTTCGGTCTACGCGCATTAAATTGAATTGACCTACATTGATGGTTGACATATACTTGTTTTATGTAAAATTAGAACAATTCTGGCTGTTCGTCATTAGGATCTTTGATGACCACTTTATTTTCCCATTGCATTTCAATGGATTTACTAAAATCAACTAGTTTGGTACCAACCGCTTTAGATCCCATTACATCTACCATTTTACTCACTTTGAACTTTGCTTTTCTCAATTGTGTCCCCTTACCAGATTCTACCACCAAGATAGGTTCAACATGTGTTGTCACAGCAGCTACATAATTGCCATTGCCTTCTTTAATGAAAGAAAATGGCGTTTTTAGGGTAGATGTTTCTATTTTGAAACGCTTGATATTGAATTGTAATTTTTCTTTATCTAAATAGACAGCCGTAATGACTTTCAATGGGTTGAATTTCTCCATAAAAATGACTTTCTCAGGATCAAACCTTTGAGTCAATTCCGTATCGGTTACTTCGTAATTACCATCTTTGTAGATGACGATTAATTTCTCGTCTTCGAAAGTGCCTAAGTATAATCCCTTCTCTTCAGTATTCAATCTTCCAAACTTATCGTCAAACCATAATTTTCTTCCAACTAAAGTACTTTTACCTGCTTCTTTTAACTTAACCAATTTCACAGGATATTTTGTAACCTGATTACCTACACTAGTTCTTCCTTTCACTTCTAAAGTTTCAAAGAAAAAGTCAAATTCCTTAATTCTTGCACTACAGTTTGGACTCAAAACTATTTTCACCGATTCTGCTTCACCATTTGCATTAATAGATAAATAATGCACTTTAGACTTTTCTAAATTTTTTGCTAATACATATTCTTTATCCCTAGTGATTCCAGTCACGTTAAAACGTTTAGCATAACTAATACCACTTGCGCCATCCACATAAATCATATTGTAAGTAGTACGTTCGTCATTTTTTTGGAATACAGCAGCATGAAGAATATCTTTTCCAATAAATATTTTATCAGAAACTTTTACCACTTTCATGGTGCCACCTTTGGTAAAGGCAATGATATCGTCATAATCTGTACAGTCACATAGGAATTCGTCTTTCTTTAAACTTGTTCCTATAAAACCTTCAGCCCTATTGATATAAAGCTTTGTATTGGCAATTGCAACCTGCTTCACTTGTATGGTGTCAAACTCTTTTAATTCTGTTTTACGTTCTTTGCCTTTACCGTATTTTTTTTGTAAGTTTTCATAATAACTTACCGCATAATCCACTAAATTTTCGAGGTTGTTTTTAACTTCTTTAATTTCAGCCTCGATTGATTTAATTTGAGCAATTAAGTCCT
>CALPJR020000080.1 GCA_943323935.2 Bifidobacterium breve | reverse complement strand
CCCCAAAACCCCAAAACCCCTTTTTTAAGAAATTAATTTATAATATATAAATCAAACCAGCCAATTAATCTATTTTATAAAATCTACTATAAATCAATTTTTGGTTAACACTCTTAAATTCTAATATAATATTTGCCGTTCTCTCATGCTAAATTGAGTCTAAAAACATCGTTCAACACGAAATACCCTTAAGTACCTCCCTGTTGTAAATGGAAAACTTCAGTGAACATCATTGGCTATCCTCCATCAATTGAAAGCTATCCTGATACGAATGCTAGTATGCCATTGTTTGTAGTAGGCTGGCAATCAAGAGTATTCACTTAGTGATCAACTTTACCAAAACTACTTAACTTTTCATAAATGGAATTTTACCCAAGGAATTACTCCCCTTCAAAAGTCAGCATTGATTGATCCGAAAATAGTTGTATCAAGTTCTCTTTCGGGAGATTAAAAGTGTTGTAGAAGTGAGTAACAAACTGTTTACCAATTTCATTGAAATCAGACATTTCTTTTTATCCGCAAAATATTAATATATATTATCTCAAAAAAGTGGGGTTTTGGGGTTTTGGGGTTCATCAGGTCTTCGGTGGTATCAATACCATGCTCTGCTAATCTTGCTAAATATAAATTACAATGAAATTGTTTAGCAATATTTTGGTGCACTGGGTCGCCTTCCATTTGACTGGCACTAAATCCATGTAAATAAACAATCGCATAATCTGTTTGTGTTTTGCTACTGTCTGCCCAAATAATTTTAGCTTCATTATTGGGTTTAATCTTATATGGGGCTTCCATCGATGTGATATAAGTATCAAGGGTATTGATGCTTGCCACAGTTGGTAAGACATCATTCAATACTGGCTTTGGAGGTTTAGGGCCTAAAAAATAAATAACAATTAAAGCAAAAAAGGAGAGAATGACTATTTTTAGTATACGCATTTGGTTATTTTTTTTAAAGCTAGTTATTTTGGGGGCCTTAAAAAAATATTTTGCTGATCTAAATCCACTAAATTGCAGTTATGAATAAAGAAAGGTTTTTATCATTGGATGTTTTTCGCGGTATGACAATTTGCTTGATGATCATTGTCAATACACCAGGAGACGCATTGCATACTTTTGCACCTTTTAGACATGCAAGTTGGCATGGATTTACACCAACCGATTTAGTTTTCCCATCCTTTTTATTTGCAGTAGGCAACTCACTTAGTTTTGTTTTACCCAATTTAGAAAAGACAGGAAGAACTAAAGTGCTTCTTGCCATCTTCAAACGTAGTTTTATTTTATTTGCCCTAGGTTTTTTAATGTACTGGTTCCCATTCACAGGGGACTTGCAGGATACTAGAATTTTTGGTGTTTTACAACGTATTGCACTTGCATATTTTTTTGCAGCTTTGATTGCACATTTTATGCATGAAAGAGTGGTCAAGGTTTTGACTGCCGTGCTGTTATTGGCCTATTGGTATCTCGCTGTTCGTTTTGGCCAATCTGGAGATCCATTCAGTTTAACAGGAAATGCGGTTTTAAGGTTGGATCTTTACTTGCTCGGACCAAACCATTTATACCATGGTGAGGGTATCGCTTTTGATCCAGAAGGATTGCTTAGCACTTTGCCTGCGATTGTAAATATTTTAGTGGGCTTCATCATTGGTAACTTTGTACAAACAAGTGGGAAAACCTATGAAGGGTTAACACACTTATTTATGTGGGGTGCTGGCTTCTTATTCTTAGCCTTTATGTGGGATTTTGAATTTCCTATCAACAAAAAACTTTGGACTAGTTCTTTTGTGGTGCTTACAATTGGATTAAATATGATCATATTGGCAACCATCATTTATAGGGTAGACATCCATCGCCAACATCAATTTTCTAGGTTTTTTGAAATTTTTGGCAAAAATCCACTTGCGATCTACCTTTTTTCAGAAATTTTCCTTGTATGCTTGAATTTATTAAATGGACCTGCTGGTTATGCAAGTGCATTTGACTGGTTGTATCAACTAGGGTTCACCCATTTTAACCCCTATTGGGGATCTCTTTTCTTTGCTATTGCCTTCATGTTGCTTTGCTGGCTATTAGGTTATGTATTAGATAAATTTAAAATATATATCCGTATCTAAAGCTTAACCATCCTTTTTTCCCAATTGTTTTTTTTAGGACTGTAAACGGCGTACCTTTGCACCCTCAAAACAGTACATGGAAATAAGAAACATCGCGATTATCGCGCACGTTGACCACGGTAAAACAACCTTGGTAGACAAAATATTACACGCAACTAAAGTATTCAGAGACAACCAGGAGACTGGTGACTTAATCATGGATAGCAACGAGTTGGAGCGTGAAAGAGGTATTACTATCTTAAGTAAGAACGCTTCAGTAACCTATAAAGGTGTAAAAATAAACGTCATCGATACCCCAGGTCACTCTGATTTTGGTGGTGAGGTAGAGCGTGTTTTGAAGATGGCAGACGGTGTTTGTTTGTTGGTGGATGCTTTTGAAGGTCCAATGCCACAAACTCGTTTCGTATTACAAAAAGCATTGCAATTGAATTTAAAACCAATTGTAATTATCAATAAGGTGGATAAAGAAAACTGTCGTCCTGACGAAGTGCACGATGCAGTATTTGAATTGTTCTTCAACTTAGATGCTACCGAAGAGCAATTGAACTTCCCAACTTTTTATGGTAGTGGAAAAAATGGCTGGTTCAATGAGTCATTAACCCAATGCGAAGATATCACGCCTTTAATGGATGGCATCTTAAAATATGTGCCAGGTCCAGATGTGAAGGAAGGACATACACAAATGCAAATCACCTCTTTAGATTATTCTACCTTCTTAGGTCGTATTGCGATTGGAAAAGTAGAAAGAGGTACCATCAAAGAAAACCAAAATATTGTTTTGGTGCAAGCTGATGGCAGCATCAAAAAAAATAAAGTAAAAGAATTATACGTGTTTGAAGGGATGGGTAAGCGTAAAGTAACAGAAGTTGTTTCTGGTGACTTATGTGCTGTTGTTGGATTAGAAGAATTCAATATTGGCGATACCATTGCTGATCCAGAAAATCCTGAAGCATTAGCAGTTATCAGTGTAGACGAGCCTACAATGAGTATGACATTTAGTATTAACAATTCTCCTTTCTTTGGTAAGGAAGGAAAGTTTGTTACCTCTCGACATATTCGTGATCGTTTGATGAAAGAAACTGAAAAGAATTTAGCATTACGTGTAGAAGAAACAGATAGTGCGGATAGCTTCTTGGTGTATGGTCGTGGTATCTTACACTTAGGTGTATTGGTAGAGACTATGCGTCGTGAAGGATATGAATTAACTGTAGGCAATCCACAAGTTTTAGTAAAAGATATTGATGGTAAGAAGCATGAGCCATTTGAAATATTAGTAGTAGATGTACCTGCAGATTTTAGCGGTAAAGTAATCGACTTAGTGACTCAAAAGAAAGGTGAAATGTTGATCATGGAATCGAAGGGTACCATGCAACACTTAGAATTTGATATTCCTTCTAGAGGTTTGATTGGATTGCGTTCTCAAATGTTAACACAAACAGCAGGTGAAGCTGTAATGGCGCACCGTTTCAATGAATACAAGCCTTGGAAAGGGCCAATTCCTGGAAGAAGCAATGGTGTATTGATCGCAAAAACAGGTGGTTTAACAACTGCTTATTCAATTGATAAATTACAAGACAGAGGTCGTTTCTTTATCGAGCCAGGTGAAGAAGTATATGCTGGTCAAGTATTAGCAGAACACATTAAGCCAGGTGATTTGAATATCAATGCGGTAGAGATGAAAAAATTAACTAACCACCGTGCGAGCGGTAGTGATGATAGCGTTCGTATCACGCCAAAAGTACAATACACTTTAGAAGAGTGTATGGAGTACATTCAATTTGACGAGTGTATCGAGGTGACACCAAAGTCGGTTCGTATGCGTAAGTCTTTATTGGACGAGAACGAGCGTAATAAAGCAACAAAACAATCTTCTCAATAAGCTATTAGCTTGAAGTATAAAAAAAAGAGTCTCAATTTTCATTGAGACTCTTTTTTTTATACCATCATTTTATCTTAAAATACTTATTTAATCAATCAAATGGTATTGAATATTTTTTAAGTGTTTAAGCGTTGACTGGTTTATTCAGTGTCTGCCACAATAAGTCTTTTAGTTCTATTAGGTTTTTAGAAATTGCAGAAGAGATAAAAATATGCGGAATATTTTCTGGTAATTCTTTTTCGATTGCATCCATTAATTCTTGATCTAATAAATCTGTCTTACTAATTGCGATGATAAAATCTTTTTGTAATAATTCAGGATTGAATTCATTCAACTCATTCTTTAAAATTTCGAATTCTTTTTTATGGTCATTGGAGTCTGCTGGAATTAAAAAAAGCAATACTGCATTTCGTTCGATATGTCTTAAGAATCGATGTCCTAAACCTTTTCCTTCGGCAGCACCTTCGATGATTCCAGGTAAATCTGCAATACAGAATGAACGATTGTTTCGGTATTCAACCATACCTAACTGAGGTGTCAATGTAGTAAAAGCGTAGTTGGCAATTTTTGGCTTTGCTGCGGTAATGGCCGACAAGAGTGTCGACTTGCCTGCATTTGGGAAGCCTACTAGTCCAACGTCTGCAAGTACTTTTAATTCAATTTGTTTCCATCCTTCTATCCCATCTTCACCAGGTTGCGCATATTCAGGCACCTGTTGTGTTGGAGTGGCAAAATTACAATTACCCAATCCACCTCGTCCTCCTTTCAACCAAACTATTTCTTGTCCATCATGTAAAATCTCTGCTTCAATTGCACCAGTTTCCTCGTCTCTTGCGATGGTACCTAACGGCACTTCAATAATTATATCTTCACCATCCTTACCGGTACATTTATTTTTAGAGCCATTCTCTCCATCCTTTGCCAATACATTTTTATGATATCGTAAATGCAATAAAGTCCAAAGTTGCGAATTACCTCTTAGAATCACATGTCCACCTCTTCCTCCATCGCCACCATCAGGTCCACCCTTAGCAGTTAATTTATTTCTGAGAAAATGCCTACAACCAGCTCCGCCATGACCACTATGGGCGAAAATTCGGATGTAATCAATAAAATTATTTCTTTCTGACACTAGTACTTTTTATAAGCTACAAAGTTACTACAATCAAGCGGTAATTTAATTTAATAAAAAGCCTTCTCTTTTGGAGAAGGCTTTTGTCTATTTTGTCAAGAACGCGATAATCTGAACTAGATTAACTATTTGCCTTTAGGCCATCAATTAAAATAGCAACCATATTTTGTTCTAATTCCTCTGCGCTGATTTTTTTAGTTGAACGGTGCCAGCTTTCAATGCCACTCACTGCATGCAAAAATATAAGGACCACAGTAGGCGCATCAATTGGCTTGATTTCCTTATTCCTAATCCCTTCTTCAAT
>CALPJR020000079.1 GCA_943323935.2 Bifidobacterium breve | reverse complement strand
TGGATGAGTATTGTAGGGATCGCGAATAAAACCGCTAAGTCAGACTTTAACACCGCTGTATATGCCTATGCTAAAACAGCCATTACTTTATTTGATGCATTCATCCACACATGGGATGCAAAGTACACCTACAAAACTGTACGTCCAGAAACAGTGATCAATAAATACATCGATCCAAATTGGAGACCGCTTTTACAAACCCCTGCTTTCCCAGAATATACTTGTGGGCACTCTACTATTTCATCTTCGGCGGCAGAAGCTTTAACAAGTGTGTATGGCGATAATTTTGCCTATACAGACTCTACCGAACTAGAATTTGGTATTGAAAACAGAAGCTTTAAGTCTTTCAGGCATGCCGCAGATGAAAATAACTGGGCCCGTTTTTACGGGGGTATCCATTTTCACAATTCTTGTCTTACAAGCACTGAGAAAGGGCAGGCTTTAGGAAACTATATCGTTTCCAAATTAAAAATGAAAAAATAAATTCACGTAAACTGAATTTTATTACTATTAAACGAACTCATGAAAAAATCAATTATAATATTGGCATTATTATGCCTTGGCTTTATTCATCAATCCAATGCACAAGGTTGTGTGGCTATTAGAACAGTGGGCGGATTGTGCACAATGGAACATGCAGGTATGCACCAAGAAGACAGTTCTAAATGGACATTAAATATTAATTACAGGTACTTTACTTCTTACAAACACTTTAATGGAAGAGACGAGCAAAAATTTAGAGTTGAAGAAGGTTCAGAAGTAATCAATTATATGAGTGCAATGGATTTCAATTTATTAAGAAACATCAATAGTAAATGGATGGTAGGCATCAATATACCTCTTGTAAATTATGACCGTACCTCAAAATATGAACACTTAGGCAATACCAGTCCTTATCGTTTTGCAACTGCAGCAAGAGGTTTAGGTGATATTCGTCTTGCAGCATATACTTGGTTGATTGCCCCTGATGCCAACAAAAAAGGAAATCTAATGGCAGGGCTAGGTATCAAATTACCAACTGGTAATTTTAAAGCGCAAGATGAATTTCAATATACAGCCAACGCGCGAAGAATTGGGTATGTAGACCAATCAATTCAGCCAGGTGATGGTGGATTTGGTGTGACTGTTGAATTAAATGGATTTAGACAAATTAATACAACATGGAGTGCTTATGCCAATGCCTTTTATTTATTGAATCCTAGGGACAATAATGGTGTAAGTACAGCAAGAGGTGGGACGCCTTCTGCAACTGCTATTAAGTATACTTCGAATGTGATGAGTGTAGCAGATCAATACATGGTTAGATCTGGATTCAATTATAGCAAAGAAGCTTGGGCTTATTCATTAGGCTTAAGGTATGAGTGTATTCCAACTTATGACTTGATAGGTAAAAGCACCGGATTTAGAAGACCAGGTAATATTTTATCTGCTGAGCCCGGCGTAACCTATATGTATAAAAAATATAATTTTTTCCTATACACTCCAGTAGCATTAAGACGTGAAAGACCGCAGAGCTATCCAGATATTGTAAGAACCAATCTTACAGGAGTTTTTGCAAGAGGAGATGCTGCATTTGCAGATTATAGTATTAATCTAGGAATGAGTTTCAGATTTTAATCTATGACTTCCAATATGGCAAATTGATAGCCACCTAGTATAAAAAATTCGTTGTCATTACCAACATTGAAAGTAAGGCCAGTCCAATGATCTTTTAATTGCGCTGGCCTTATACCATGTTCTTTAAAGGTATACCAAGTGACAAATGCATCAGCAGGTTGATAATTGAAAAGACAAAATAACTTTTTGTTTTCAAAAGAACGGATAAAACCAGCCACATGAATATTATGTGGTGTCATCCAATTTGTATTGCTAAAGTCGCTCAATATGGGCAATGCTTTTCTGATTTGAATCAGTTGCTTAGTTTCATTAAAGATGCGATACTCCAAACTGCCTTTCTTTTTCCTTTGTTCATTTTTAGTCCAGTCAATGATTGGTCGATGCATCCACCTATTGTCATAACTCTTGCCAGGGTCATTTAAATAACTGTAATCATTGGTATAAGCCATCTCGTCTCCATAATACAACATAGGAATACCGCCCATGAACATCGCATGCGCTTGCATTAAAATTATTTTTCTCAACGCATTTTCTATTTCACCTGCATTGTTCCATGACATTGCTTTCTCTAATCCACATAATGATGCGAGGGATCCACTAATGCGTGCATCATTTGTTTTTGGATTGACAGAAAATAAGGCGCCTGCTGCCACAGATCCATCATGACTGCCCGAATAATAATTTTTTAAATAGGTTCTATGATGATAGGGATTAAATCCAGCACTTGCAATAATCTCGTCGTCGTAACCCAATCCAATATCGTCGTGGCATCTTGTGTAGGAGATCCATGTACAGCCGAAAGGTTTTTGCATAATTGGATGCTGGGCTTTTAGCATGATCCTTGTATCTCCAGTAGCAAGGGCGTCCCATTGCAATGCCATTTGTGTGGCGTTGTATGCGACATCACACTCATTAGCAGTATAGTTGTCTGTACCAAAATATTTGATGATTTCATTTGGCGCTACTATAGCTTCTCCTAACAATGCCATGCCTGGGCTTGCTACTTGAGTACATTGTTTGATCAATCTAAGTAAAGTATGTGCTTTAGGTAAATTTTGACAGCCAGTACCAATTTCTTTCCAAATAAAGGCTGGCGCATCTATACGTAAAATATCTACCCCTAGGTTCGCGTAAAATAAAATCGTATCCATCATGGCAACCAATACATTTGGATTGCTAAAATTTAAGTCCCATTGATAATGATGAAAAACCGTCATCACCCATTTATTCAATTCAGGGACATAAGTGAAACTTCCAGGGGAGGATTCAGGGAAAATTTCGGGCATGGTTTGATCTAATTGATCAGGTATGTCGCGATTGTCATAGAAATAAAAGAAATCTTGATAATAAGGATCTCCAGCCTTTGCTTTCTGAGCCCACTCGTGATGGTGGGAAGTATGATTTAAAACAATATCTAACATTAAATACATATCGGCTGTATTCATGTCTGCTATTAAGTTTTGCAAATCTTTCAAGGTCCCAAATCGACTCGCTACTTTTCGGAAATCAGATACTGCATAACCTCCATCACTTTCACCTTCTGGACTTTCAAAAATAGGCATGAGGTGTAAAAAATTCACACCTAGTTCTTTAAAGTAAGCTAGTTTTTTTTGAAGTCCTTGAATGTTTTCACCGAAACGATCTACATACAAACTCATCCCTGTGATCTCATTGCTTAAATACCAATTTCCTAATTTAGATTTTTTAATATCTTTTTTTAATAAGACATCTGCACGTGCTTTGTATTGCTGTATCAGTGTAATTAAGAGCCCTTCAAAAGCTTCATTCCTTTTTGGATGCCATGCATAGACTTCATCAAATAAATTTTCGATCGCATCTATATGCGTTAAAAATTGTTGACTAAAAGCTTTATCCTTTTTTGTTGAATCAATTTTGAATTTAGATAGTAAGTCAGTACCGAATTGATGTAATGGGGTCAGGTTCACAGTGCACTTGCTATTTAGGAATTGAAAATAGAATTATTTAAATGCTTAAAAGCTTCCATAGCGCCCATGTATTCACATGTTCTTGCGCCCGCTTTATTGGCATTAGCAATCATTGTTCGCCATTTTTCAATAGCGATTGCTTGCATATCAGCAGGCTTAGTTCCAATGAGCTGATATAAAACGGCCCCTACAAAAGCATCTCCAGCACCGGTCGCATCTATTGCAGTAATTGGGATACTTGAAATAATTTCAGTACCATGACCTGTCGATAATAAAGTGCCTTCTTTGCCCAAGGTAATTGCAAAAACGGCATTTGTTTTTGCTCTTAAAGCAGCAGCTGCAGCATCCACGGTATCAAGTCCAGTAATCAATAATGCTTCCTCATCGCTTAATTTAAAGAAATCACATGATTGAATATAATGCCAGGACTGTGTGATAAAACTTGCAGTATTGTTGGGGAATAATAAATGTCTATAATTGGGATCAAAGCTGATCAAGGCACCTGCTGCTTTTGCTTTATTTAATAAATCGATATAGGTTGCTTGCAAGGGTCCAGGTAAAAATCCTGTTGCGGATCCAAAATGCACAATATCGTATTCGTTTAAATTTAATCCTGCTAAATCAGCCATTGACAATTGCCCATCGGCACCTCTATTAAAATAAAAATCTCTTTCACCGTCTTCCATCAAAGACACAAATGCAAATGTGGTAAAGGAGTTAGGGTCTTGAATGACCCATTTTGTGTGCACACCCATTTCATTCAATAAATCAATTAAGTGTTGACCAAATGGGTCCTTGCCCACTTTTGCAGCCATGTCTACTTGCCCCCCAAGTGCAGCAATTGCCGCAGCTACATTCGCAGGAGCGCCACCCGCTTTTTTTAAAAAATTTTGACCATCCGCCAGTCTACTTCCTCGGTCGGTACAAATCATATCTATTAAGGCCTCTCCAATACACAATACTTTCATATCCTTTTAATTTAGATCAATGCAAAAATTA
Organism: Bifidobacterium breve; assembly: GCA_943323935.2. Next base: position 871 of record CALPJR020000079.1, on the reverse strand, counting down.
ATGTCCATCACCATTCATTGTCATCGTGCCATCATTGTTTTCATTTTCATTTGCACTTTGAACAAACAAAGTGGCTACTGCGGCAAGCAATAACAAAACTCCACCAAAACTAATGGCTTTACCTGGGTCATTGTCTAGGTAGTTTTTCAAAATATATCCAAAGGTCGTTGTCTGCAATAGCATAGGTATCACAATCATCATATTGATAATGCCCATATACACGCCGTACCTTTCTTTTGGAATTTTGTGCACCACTAATAAATAAGGAATACCCATCATACTTGCCCATGCAATACCAAATCCTGCCATAGGCACAAATAATAAATTTTTATCAGTGATATGCGGGAAGACTAATAAACCAACCCCAGCCATCACTAAACATATTACATGAATCATTTTTGGGCTGATTTTTTTTGCTAACCAAAGTAAAAAGAAGGCAGATAAAAATGTAACAATATTATACCAGCCATTCACTAATCCTGACCAAGCTACAGCATCTTCATAAGCAGGGTTGTTTTGATACACTGTCGTGTTCCAAACAGATTTCGCAATACTTTTTGAAGCATTTTGCCAATAACAAAAAAGCGCATACCATTGAAATAAGTAGACCAATGCTAATTGCCACATCACTTTTGGCATATCACCAATGGCGGATGCGATTTCTTTGAAAGGTGTAAACACATTTATTTTTTCTGCTTTTAAAGCAGCAAGTTCTGCTGCTGTTGGAGGAATCTCAGGTGTTTTAAAGACAGACCAACCCACTGTAGCAATAGAACAAACACTACCTAAGAAGAATGAAGCGTATACCCAATAAGGTAAGCTGCCAAAAGTACCTGGAATATGTTCCCTAAAAAAGTACAATGAAATATTA
>CALPJR020000078.1 GCA_943323935.2 Bifidobacterium breve | reverse complement strand
TTTAGTATTTTTTTCGCCGTTGGTTTAATGATGATTAAGAAAGGTAACGAGGGCATTATCAATACATTTGGTGTCATCAACAAAGCCTTATTCAATATTTTACATATTGTCATGAAACTGAGTCCTATTGGCGCTTTTGGCGGTATGGCGTATACAATGGGTAAATTTGGGATTGGAAGTTTATTGATTTTAGGAAAGTTCATGCTCACTTTTTATATCACGGTTTTAATTTTTATTTTTTTGATTCTAAATGGTATCATGCGCTACTATGGTTTTAGTTTAATTAAATTATTAAAATACCTGAAAGAAGAAATATTTATTGTTATTGGTGCAAGTAGTAGCGAAGCGGTTTTGCCATCTGTTATGGAAAAATTAGAACAAGCTGGATGCGAAAAATCTGTCGTTGGATTAATTATTCCAACAGGATATAGTTTTAACCTAGACGGCACTTCTATTTACTTAAGTATGGCCATTATATTTTTAGCTCAAGTATTTGATGTTGAATTTTCTATTTCACAACAATTGACCATTTTTGGTATTTTATTGATTACGAGTAAAGGTGCTGCCGGTGTTACGGGAAGTGGATTTATTGTTTTAGCTTCTACTTTAACGGCAATCAAAGTCATCCCCCTAGAAGGACTTGCATTATTGATTGGAGTAGACCGTTTTATGAGCGAAGCAAGATCGGTCACCAATTTTATTGGTAACGCAGTGGCTACGGTAGTTATTTCCAAACATGAAAAAGCAATAGATATGGACACCTTTAAAAAGGTAGTAGGTATTTAATTTAAATTAAAAGTATTTTGAAACTATCCTCACAAGAATTACTCTATCACCAAAGCAAAGTGGCTTATTATAGGGACGAGCAGTCCTATAAGCGCCTATTTCTATATTTTCATCCAATATTGTATCGATTTTCATTTAATATCCTGCAGGATAGGGCTGTTAGCGAAGAAATAGTTTCGGACATGATGTTGAAAGTTTGGGAGATGGGCAATAAGCTTTCTCAAATTCAGCATTTGAAATTATTCCTCATCACATCCGTTAAAAATGCCTGTTTTACTTATTTAGCTTCTAAAAAACACCAACAATCCCTTAGCGAATCTATTGATAATGAGGATATTAGCACTTATAGCGGGGACAACCCAGAGCAACTTTATATTTTTTCCGAAGTAACCCTGAGGGTGAACAAAGTGATTGCTTCCTTGCCTTTGAAATGTCAAATGGTGTTTAGGTTGATCAAGGAGGAAGGGCTTAGCTATAAAGAGGTCTCAAAAGTCCTCGAAATCTCTCAAAATACCATTGAAACACATATGAGGATTGCCCTTAGGAAGATCAGAATGGACCTGCAGCAATTTTTAAAATAGCAGATAATTTATAAATAGTATAAATATGTGGATTTGTCTTCACGGCAAGGCCCGATAATTCAGTCTTAGTATAGTATCATAATGAATAAACAAACCGAACAATATTTTTTTGACTTGTTAAGCTTAAAGCTTTCTGGTGATGCGACTGAATCGCAGTTGGCAGAGATTTCTACCATGTTGAAAATCAACCCTTCTTTGCAGTTCTTATATGACCAAATGATTGAGCCAGTATACTGTGAGAAGGAAGCTGCTTCTATAGCAGATCAAGCATATGCCTCTCATTATGTTAAAATGCAATTAGCAGGCATGTTTGACTCGGCAAATGATCAAAATTTTGAGCCTGAGGTAGAAAAACCAACTGGTTTCACAAAAAGGAAACTTGCATTTATTGGTATTGCAGCTGGTATATTTACAATCTTCTTTATCAACTACTCACTTCGCTTGGATAAAAGTGTGATCAAGCAAACGAATAACGCTTTTGTAAACGAAGTAGTGACCAAAAGAGGCTCAAAGTCTTCCATTAAATTACCAGATGGCACCATCGTTCGTTTAAATACGGATAGTAGATTGACTTATTTAAACTTTACTGCAGGAAAGAATAGAGAAGTGACCCTGATTGGGGAAGCCTATTTTGATGTAGCACATGATAGCTCAAGACCATTTATAATTCACACAGGGAAGATCAATATTAAAGTGCTTGGTACTTCATTTAATGTTCGAAATTATCCCCAAGACAAAGAGCTAGAGACCTCCTTAATTAAAGGTAAGATTGAAGTGTCTCTAGAGTCAAGACCTGAAGATATTATTACATTAAAGCCAACCGAAAAATTAATTATCGCTAAAGAGCAAGATGAATTAGCTGCTGCAACAAAGGTGAAAAGTAGTATTGACAATAAGGTTGTTTTGACTTCAATCACTTATTTGAGAGCTGATAGTTTAGTTGCAGAAACATCTTGGTTGAATGACAAAATGGTTTTTGTGAATCAGCCACTCGATAAAATTGCGATTGAATTAGAAAGAAAGTATGCAATTACGATCAGTTTCAAAGACGAAAAAGTAAAAAAATACAGGTATACTGGCGTATTTGAAAATGTAAGTTTAGAAAAAGTATTTCAATTAATAAAGTACTCCAAAAATATTAACTATAAAATAGACGATAAAAATATTGTAATTGAATAAAGAGGAAGTAATTCATAGGAGTTACTGATTTGATTACAAAGTTGACAATAAAAATTATTTTAAAATGGACTTAATTAGCTTATCAATAACCAATAAAAGAAAACCTATGGAAAAAAAAGAATCTTTTCCAATTACAAAATTTCTTTCCTCTCTTGGTAGAGGGATTAAAATTGGATTTTTATTAATTATCATTTCAATTCAGCTTTCTGCGAAAAATTTTGCACAGCAAAAAATTTCGTTGAATTCAGAAAGATCTGATATACACACTGTTTTTAAAATGATCGAAAAACAGTCATCCTATCGCTTTTTTTATAGTAACGATGTATTGCCTGCAAACAAAGAAGTAACAGCGCAGTTCAAAGATGCTTATGTGGAAGTTATCTTAAATAAAATACTAGACGGCCTCCCAGTTACCTGGAAATTAATAGATGATAAAAATATTGTTATCTCTAATAAAACAAGTGATAATTTTTCAGTCGCTTCTTATGCTATAGCTGACACTTTAATTACAGGTGTTGTTAGGGCTTCTGAAGATGGCGAGCCACTGAAAGGAGTGAGTGTGACTGTGAAGGGCAGTACGCTTAAAACAATCACAGATGACAATGGTAGGTATCAAATCAAGTTGGCGTCAGTCAACAATACCTTAGTTTTTAGCTATGTTGGTTATTCAAATAAAGAAGTAATAGCAAGCAAGTCTAGTGATTTAAACGTAGCATTAAAATCGAATTTAAAGGCCTTAGATGAAGTGGTAGTGGTTGGTTATGGTAAACAAAAAAGAAAAGAAATTACAGGTGCCATTGCTAGTATTAACGAATCTCAATTAAAAGAGATTGCGGTAAGTAGTTTTGAAAATGCCATTCAAGGTAGAGTAGCTGGTTTAGAAGTTTCAGTACCTTCTGGTGAACCTGGTTCGGCACCAGTCATCAGAATTAGAGGTTCTGCATCCATCTCTGCTGGAAACGATCCATTATATGTAATAGATGGTTTGCCAATTTCAAGCAATTCAGGTTTACAACAAAATATTGGACAAAGAACAGAAGCATATACAGTGCCAAAAATTAATCCTTTCACAACGATCAATCCTAATGATATACAATCTATTGAAGTATTAAAAGATGCATCTGCAGCTGGTATCTATGGATCAAGAGGTTCGAATGGTGTAATCATGGTAACGACTAAAAAAGGATTAAAAAATAGAAAACAAGTTTCATTCAATGCTTATACAGGTGTCAATGAAGCAATGAACTTACCAGAATTAATGAACTCAGAAGAATTAATCCAGTATACAAAAGAAACCAGAAACAATAACTATTTACAAACGAACGATCCAACAAATCCTGCAAGTAAAACATACAATGCGCTTTATAATCCAAATACAAATGCAGGTAGAGGTACACAGGCGAATTTCTTAATCCCAGAAAAATATATCAATTGGGATGGCACCAATACCGATTGGTTAAGCTTAGTGCTTTCAAGAGGTATGGTTTCTAATTATAATTTATCTGTGAGTGGTGGAAAAGACAATATGACCTATTATACTTCGGCTGGTTATTATACAGAAGAGGGTACAATTAAAGGTTCTAAATTTGATCGTTATACATTTAGAGCAAATGTGGTAGATGATATCTCTTCTAAATTACAAATTGGATCTAGTGTAAATATTGCTTTTACAGATAACAATCGTTTACCTGCGAATGGACCTTATTTTGCATTGCCTCCAGGGATTATTTATGATGCAATGGTGCACTCTCCAGTGATTAAGCCTTATTTGCCTGATGGAAGTATCAATCAGTCTGATAACCAAAATCAATTGGGTGCTTATATGACCACTGCTAACAATCCATTGGCAACAATGGAAGCAATTAAGGAAAATATCCGTAACCTTAGAATATTTGGAAATAGTTATCTTAAGTATAATATCCTACCTGATTTATCTTTCAAGACTTATATCGGTATCGATCTTGATAATTATCAACAGTCCTATTACAAAGGTGTTACCTTATTATATAGAGGTGCAACTAAACCTGATCCATTTGCAAAATCGAGTACTTCACAAGGTTTAAATTGGATTTGGGAAAATACTTTAGATTATTCTAAAACATTTAATGACCATACATTGACATTACTTGGAGGTTATACTGCACAAAAACAAAACAACGATTTGCAATTTATCCAAGCAAATAGTTTCCCAGATGATCAAGTAACTACAATTAGTGGTGGTATAGTTACAGGTGGATCTGCTGTGAAAGAACAATGGACTTTAGTTTCTGCATTAGCAAGAGCGAACTATTCATATAAAGACAAGTATTTATTATCTGCATTAATTCGTTCAGACAAATCATCAAGATTTGGTACCGGTAATCAAACTGGAGTATTCCCATCTATTTCTGCTGGTTGGAGAATTGACCAAGAATCATTTATGGCAAATGTTGAATCTATCAATGAATTAAAATTGAGAGCAAGTTATGGTTTCACTGGTAACTTCCAGATTCCAAACTACGGCTCTATTGGTTTATTAAACAATGCAAATTATGTATTTGGTAATGCGTTGGTGAATGGTATTGGCAGATCCACATTAAACAATGACAAATTAAGCTGGGAGTCTAAGAAGCAATTGGATATTGGTTTGGACTTTGGTTTATTCAATGATCGTATCTATGGTGGATTTGATTACTATAATAGTGTAACATCAGATTTATTGTTGAATGTAAATATTGCTTCCTCTGCTGGTTTTACAACTGCATTAACGAACGTTGGTGAAGTTGAAAACAAAGGGGTTGAGTTTACTTTAAATACAAGAAATACAGTAGGCAAGTTTCAATGGTCAACAGATTTCAATATCAGTGCCAACAGAAACAAAGTTTTAAAACTTGGTTCAACTGGGGATCCTA
>CALPJR020000077.1 GCA_943323935.2 Bifidobacterium breve | reverse complement strand
GGCACGAAGTCTGTCGTTGTTAGCTGCATCCTTATTTTAATTGCAGATTATATCATTGCTGCCATCGCATTATAGTATTAACTTTAGTGTAAATCCAATCGTATGAAAATAAGTTTTCACGGAGCAGCTCGTACAGTGACCGGTTCAAAACATTTAGTTCAATTAGCCAATGGTGAAAATTTTTTATTAGACTGTGGCTTGTTTCAAGGACTTGGAAGAGACACGGATGCATACAATGCTAATTTTGGCTTTGACGCAAAGACAGTCGAATACGTTATTTTATCTCATGCACATATAGACCATACTGGACTATTACCAAAATTAGCGGCAGAGGGATTCAGAGGAAAAGTTTATTGCACCCCAGCTACCAAAGCATTAACCGAAATTTTATTAGAAGACTCTGCCATGATCCAAAGGGATGACGCTAAATATAAAAATAAAAGATTGGCTAGAGAGGGCATGCCGCAAGTGGAACCCCTATACACGATGGATGACGTGAATCTGTTGCTTCCAATGTTGCAAACTGTTGAATATGATAAGCCTTATACTATTTCTGAAAATGTAGAGGTCATGTTTACAGAAGCTGGACATATTATTGGAAGTGCTGCAGTGAATCTAAAGATCAAAGAAAACAATACAACACAGACCCTAACTTTTAGTGGTGATATTGGTAGGTATCGAGATATGATTTTAAGGTCACCGGCAAATTTCCCTGCTGCAGATTACATACTTATTGAAAGTACCTATGGAGACAAGCTGCATGACTTGATTCATTCAACGCCGGATGACTTACTAAAATGGATCCAACTAACTTGTGTAGAACAAAAAGGAAATTTAATCATACCTGCATTTAGTGTTGGTAGAACCCAAGAAATATTATTTGAACTCAATCAGCTTTCGCTTGAAAAACGTTTGCCGCATATACCTATCTATGTAGATAGTCCTTTGAGTATGGAGGCCACTGAAATGCTCAAAAAATTTCCTAAATACTATAATAAAAAAATTCAAAGAATTTTAGAAGTTGACGATGATCCATTTGACTTTGAAGGCTTACGATATATTAAATCGGTTCATGAGAGCAAGGCATTGAATGAAGATATGCATCCAAAAGTGATTATCTCCGCATCAGGCATGGCAGATGCAGGTAGGGTAAAGCATCATATCAAAAATAATATTAGCAGTAAAAAAAATACCATCTTAATGGTGGGGTATTGTGAGCCAAGATCCCTTGGTGGACGTTTAATGAATGGTGTTAACGAAGTCCGTATTTATGGAGAGCCATTTGAAGTAAGATGTAAAATTGGATCTATCAAAAGCATGAGCGCACATGGTGATTATGAGGACTTAATGCAATTCTTAGCTTGTCAAAATCCAGGAGATGTTAAACAGGTTTATATTGTACATGGTGAGCCAGCAGTGCAAGATCATTTTGCAGAAAGACTCAGAAAAAAAGGATTCAAAGATGTGGTTGTGCCGGAATTACATGAGACCTATACTTTATCATAGTGGACATTGCATGTATAGAATCATACAATAAAAATTATTTTTTTAAAATAAAGTTTGCGGCGTAAAAATTTGGTAGGCTTGTTTTTCGCATGGGTCAGTTACTTGTAAAAAGTTTTTAGCCACAGTATGCGCTTGCAATGCATTGCTTTCAATTTTTGTCCCTGCAATTGTTTGTATCTCATTGGTCGTTAATGCCGATGAAACCCATGCTGCTGCTAAGTCGGCATTCAAAATAGTGGGCATTCTTTTTTTAACATTGTGAATCTTAGCCATGAATTCATTGGCTGCTGTAGTGATGATGCCAAAACTATTTTTTACTTCTCCCGATGCATGATCGGTCCAGGTGTTCCAGATTCCCGCGATAAAAAATAATTCCTGATTAATTAATTGAATGCAATGTGGAAATTTTTCTTTATTGACTTCTTGCCATTCAAAAAAATGGGAAGCTAGCATAAGGCATCTATTGGTATGCACTAATGCTTGTGCAACTTTGTTTTGTAAAATCCCTTCTGATTTAATATTGAGTGTGGTATACTTTTTTCTGGATTCGTTCAGCTCTTTTTGATTCCTTACCCAGTTAGGGATCAATTCCCAATGCATCATCCCAGGTCTTAAATAATTTTCTTGTCCTTGTTGTTCATTAAAAAGCACCGGCCATTGCTGGTAGCTAAATCCAGATCGGGCAGGCAGTTCAATTGGGTCAAGGTCAATCTTTTTGTCGCCTATTTTGACCGTTTGTTTTTTGGGTATTTTAATCCCTACAACATAACACATAGTATCTAAATAAAGACCAAATATAGTTTAAAATAGGGGAGCTATAATGGGTTAAAGGGTTTAAATAAAATCTCATTTGATTGGAATAAATTTGGGTAAATTTGAGAAAAGACGCACTATATGTTTCAAAGAAAACAATTGATTTTAACCCTTTTCAGTTTTGGTTTAAATCTTGCTGTTATTGCACAGTCAGGAACCATCATTACCAATATTCAATTAGTGGATGGATCAGGCAAACCTGCTGTGAATGCATCTGTAAGAATTGTTGGCAATAAGATTGTGGCCATTGGCAATTTGAAGCCCAATAAAATGGATCAAATCATTGACGGTCAAGGAAAAGTTTTAGCGCCTGGTTTTATCGATTCGCATAGTCATCATTTTGGAGACCTTAATAAAAACAGAGAAGGGCTATCCACTTCCAGCCAAGGCATTACAACCATTGTAATTGGACAGGATGGGAATGGTTATCCAATGGATAGCTTGACAAAATGGATGCAAACGAATCCTGTGGTGTCCAATGTAGCAAGCTATACAGGACAGTCAAGCCTTCGTGAAATTGCGATGGGTGAAAATGATTTATATCGAAACGCAACTGCTAAGGAGATAGACCAAATGAAATCGATTTTAGCTTCAGAATTAGAGAAAGGTTCATTAGGCTTATCTACTGGATTAGAATACGAAGCCTCTTTTTATTCTAGTAAACAAGAAGTGCTTGATTTAGCTAAAGTAACTGCAGCGCATCAAGGATTGTACACAAGTCATATTAGAAGTGAGGACTTGCATATGGACGAAGCGATCGAAGAAATTATAGAGATAGGCAGACAAACAAAAATGCCTGTTCAAGTATCGCATATTAAAATTGCCAACAAATTAAATTGGGGCACTGCCAATTTAATTTTAAAGAAGTTAGATGATGCAAGAAAAGAGGGCATCAATATCAGTGCAGATATCTATCCGTATACATTTTGGAATTCAACTTTAAGGGTTTTATTTCCTGGAAAAGATTTTGATAATTTAGCGAGTGCCGAAATGGCTACTAAGCAATTATTTGATCCAAGCGCGTCCTACCTAATGCAGTTTGCACCTATTCCAAGCTATAAGGGCAAATCGGTTACTGAAATTGGTATTGAACGAAACGAAAGTCCTGCACAAGCATTAATGAGTTTAATCAAAATCGCAGAAGACTTTAAGAATGCCAATCCAAATTACACTGGTGGTATCGAAGCCATTGCTGGAAAAGCAATGAGTGAGGAAGATGTGAAAGTATTTATGGCATGGCCCGAAGCCATCATTTGTTCAGACGGCAATGCAGGCGGGCATCCAAGAGGTTATGGTGCATTCACAAGAGTATTGGGCAAATATGTGCGTGAAGAGAAAGTAATGCCGATAGAAAAAGCAATTTATAAAATGACAGGACAGTCTGCAGACTTTTTTGGCTTTAAAGACCGAGGTCGTATTGCAGTTGGTCACTATGCAGATTTGGTTTTATTAGATCCAAATACAGTCATAGATCAGGCAAATATTAAAAATAGCCATGCATTGTCTACTGGTATAGACATGGTTTGGGTAAACGGAACACTTGTATATCAAGCACAAAAATCAACTGGGAAACAACCAGGATTATTGATTAAAAGAAAATAAGTATTTAGAAGTAATAAAATTAAGGAATGAAAAATGCAATTGTATTAACGGATGGCTTGTTAATGACTTCGGATGCAAAGACAGCACATGGTTTAATTAGAGGCACTGAAAGATTTAACATTATTGGCCTAGTAGATGGCGAAGCCAATGCAGGAAAAGACGCAGGTGTTTTGTTAGATGGCAAGCATAGAGGCATCCCTGTTTTTGCAACCATGGAAATGGCTATTGCAACATTAGAAAAAGTAGATTTTTTAATTATTGGTGTGGCGACCGTTGGAGGGATATTGCCTAAAAATATGTTGTCCTTAATTTACGAGGCTGTTAAAAAAGGTATTTCGGTAGTGAATGGTTTACATGAATACTTAAATGATAAAGCCGATTTAGTAGCCATAGCAGCAAATACTGGCGCACAATTAATCGATGTTAGAAAACCTAAATCAAGAGCAGACTTACATTTTTGGGATGGGGCTATTTTTAATGTGACAGCCCCTATCGTTGCTGTGATTGGTATGGACTGCGCCATGGGAAAAAGAACCACAGCCAGAATGTTAAAACAAGCATGCATATCAGAAGGCATGAAGGCCGAAATGATTTATACAGGACAAACAGGTTGGTTGCAAGGCGGGCAGTATGGTTTTATTTTTGATTCCACTTTAAATGATTTTGTTTCTGGCGAATTAGAGCATGCTATTGTAAGTTGTTGGAAGGAGACGCAATCCGATATTTTATTTTTAGAAGGACAATCGGCTTTAAGAAATCCAAGTGGTCCATGTGGATTAGAATTATTAATTTCTGGGAATGCTAAACATGTGGTTTTAATTTTTGCACCTAAAAGAAAATATTTTGACAACGAAGCACATTGGGGTGAGATCCCTTCTGTGGCATCAGAAATCGAGCTTATCGAAAAACTAGGATCAAAAGTAATCGCTGTTGCCGTGAACACGGAAAACTGCACAGACGAAGAAGCTTTTGCTTATCAAAATGAATACACAGCAAGTTTAGGTTTGCCAGTCTTATTGCCTATTCAGGAAGGTGTGGCACCTGTTATCCCAATTCTTAAAGCCTTAATGCATTAGATATATGAAAATAGTAGCAGTCAGGGCTAATCTAAAAAAGATGGCTTTAAAAAAGCCTTATACAATCGCCTATAATACATTCACAGATGTTGCATTGGCTTTTCTAGAAATTGAATTGGCCAATGGCATGATCGGTTATGGTTCTGGCAGTCCTGCCGAGGAAGTAGTAGGAGAAACCACAGAACAGACTGTAGCGAATTTGAATACATCTTTTGTGGCAAATTTAGTCGGAAGAGATGTTCGCCATTTTCAAGAAATCATATTTGAATCTAATGTACAATTCCCGCATTTACCCGGCACCTTAGCGGCCATTGATATTGCATTGCATGATGCTTTTGGAAAATACTTGGGTGTATCTATTGCGTCTTTTTACGGACAAAAAATGAATGCATTGCCTACTTCCATGACGATTGGTATTAAAGGACTGGATGAAACTTTAGAAGAAGCAAAGGAATATGCTGCGATGGGTTTTAAAGT
>CALPJR020000076.1 GCA_943323935.2 Bifidobacterium breve | reverse complement strand
TGGATATCGATTAACGAAGTATAGGATGCATCCTCTAGAAATAAGCATCTAAAAGTCATCCTCGAATTCGTCTTTTTCATCAAATAAATCATCGTCTTCTAAGCTCAAGTCTTCTTCTAAACCAAAATCATCTTCCTCGCCTTTTTTTGCTTTACCCGCTTTCTTACTTGTCTTAGGTAAATCAAATTCTGCAAAGTCAGGATCCCAGCTATCATCGTCTTCCTCTGTCTTACCCCAATCATCTGTTTCCTCTTCATCCAAATCGTCCTCCTCGTCATCGTCATTTTTTCTTGAAGATGTCTTGCTTGATTTTTCAGCTTTGACTACGCCATTTTTTGGTGTCGCTGTCTTTTTCTCTTTTGTAGATTTTACTGCCATAACTCAATCAAAATATTTATGTAAATTTCAAATGAAAATTTTATTTATCAAAAATAATGCGACTTTTTTTATTGCTTTTTTTTGACTATAAATGTACAATTTGATCTCTACCCGGACCATTGGATACATACTTCACAGGCACGCCTAAATATTTATTAATAAAATCGATATATGTTTTCATGGTTGCTGGTAATTCAGCATCCTTTTTCATCTTGGTCGTATCCACTTCCCAGCCGGCCATTTTTTTCCAAATAGGGCTAACAGGGGTGCCAACCAATTGAAATGGAACATAGTCAATTTGTTTACCTTCCATTTCATATGCAATACCTAATTCTAGTTCTTTAAATGAATCTAGAATATCTGCTTTAGTCATAATAATCTGCGTTACACCATTGATCATACAAGTATATTTCAAAGCAACTAGGTCAATCCATCCACATCTTCTTGGACGTCCTGTTGTAGCGCCAAATTCACTTCCAATCTTTCTTAATTCCTCCCCTTTTTCGTCATGCAATTCGGTAGGGAAGGGACCGCTGCCCACTCTTGTACAATAGGCTTTTGAAATCCCAAATACTTCGCCAATTTGTTTTGGAGAAACACCTAAGCCAGTGCAAACCCCAGCAGAAATCGTGTTGCTTGAAGTCACAAATGGGAAAGTACCAAAATCAATGTCTAACATAGAGCCTTGTGCGCCTTCTGCTAATACTTTTTTACCTTTTGAAATTTGATCATTAATAAAGTATTCACAGTTGATAATATTCATTGTCTTTAAAAACTCAATAGCTTCAAAGAATTCAGTTTCCATTTCAGAAATATCTTCATTGAAATTATAGCTATCCAAAATCTTTTGATGCTTCATTCTTAAAGCAATGTACTTACTGATGAATTTCTTATCCAATAAATCACCTACTCTTAAAGCGTTTCTGCCTGTCTTATCCATATAGGCTGGGCCAATCCCCTTCAATGTAGAGCCAATTTTAGCCTCTCCCTTTGACAATTCAGATGCTTTGTCTAAAGCTCTATGACTAGGAATAATGATATTAGTACGTTCTGAAATAAATAAATTCTTTTTCACATCAATGCCCATCGTTGCAACAGCGTCACATTCTTTTTTCAAAGTCACAGGGTCCAAGACCACACCATTTCCAATGATATTGATTTTGTCTTGATGGAAGATGCCTGATGGGATTTGGTGTAAGACCATTTTAGTGCCGTTCACATATAAAGTGTGGCCTGCATTTGGACCACCCTGAAAACGAGCAATGACATCGTAGTTGGGTGCAAAATAATCCACAATCTTACCTTTACCTTCATCGCCCCATTGAAGTCCTAAAATAACGTCTACCATAAATTTGAATTTGAGTAGCAAAAATAAGTCTTGAAATGGGGATTACCTATTTAAGCGTAGAATAAAAAGAAATGTTTTCACACATATTTTTCCAAGCATGTTGATTACTCCACTTTAGATCAAATCTGTATCAAAACGGGTCACTTTTTGAATGCCATTGAGGGTTTGAATCCGGCTTACCAATTCCTCTAATTCATCTTTATCGTGCACAAAGACCTTGATGGTGCCTTCAAACATGCCATCCTTTGATTCAATGGTCAATGCTGCAATATTGATCTTGAGATCTCCACTAATAATGGTCGTTATTTTATTCACTACCCCTACGTCGTCTAATCCAATAATACTAAGCCCTGTAAGGAAGGAAATTTCTTTGTTTTTTGCCCACTTGGTTTTGACCACACGATGACCATAGTTGGCTAAAAGTTGTGTCGCATTCGGGCAGCTTGTTCTATGAATAATTAATCCTTTACCAGTACTTACAAATCCAAATACATCGTCCCCTGGAATAGGGTTGCAGCATTTTGCAAGATTGTATTGAATCTTATCACTTGATTCGCCAAAAATGATCAATTCTGAATCTCCTTTTTTGGGAAGGGGCTTGTAAATATGAGGTTCTGCATTAGGGTCTGCTGGAGCTATGATAGGCTTTGGTGCTTCTATCTTATCACCAATGACTTGGAAGCTTTTAAGCTCTTTTAGGTCAATCGATTTGGTTGCGATTTTGTACAATAAATCCAAATGACTTGATAATTTGTAAAAGTGTACGAGTTGTTCCAAGTTATAGGTATTATAAACTGCGCCAATGCCTTCGAGCTTTCGTTGAGCGGTATATTTTCCTTCTTCAGAAATGATTTTCTTTTCCTCTCTTAAGGCATCTTTGATACTGTTTTTTGCCTTTGCAGTCACTACATTGTTTAACCAATCTTCTGTTGGTTTTTGTTTATTACTGGTGATGATTTCTATTTGATCACCACTCCTTAATTTATGGCTAATGGGCACCAATTTATGGTTGACTTTTGCACTAATACATTTTGATCCAATAGCAGTATGGATATAAAACGCAAAGTCAAGTGCCGAGCTATTGACCGGCAACATTTTCACCTCTCCCTTTGGTGTGTAGACATAAATCTCTTCTGCTAAAAAAGAAGTTTTAAAGTCTTGTAAAAAATCAATGCTTTCTTCCTGTTGATTGCTCAAAGCTTCTCTGATCTGTATGAACCATTTATCAAATCGGTCCTCGCTTTGATCTGTTCCTTCTTTGTATTTGAAATGCGCTGCTAAACCTTTCTCAGCAATTTCATTCATTCTTTTGCTTCGAATCTGCACTTCTACCCATTTACCATCAGGTCCCATTACCGTTGTATGCAAAGCTTCATAGCCATTGCTCTTAGGGTTACTTAGCCAATCCCTTAATCTTTCGGGAGAGGGAAGGTATTCGTCTGTGACGATGGAATATACTTTCCAGCAGGCTTCTTTTTCTTTTTCTAAGGGGACATCAAGGATGATACGGATGGCAAAAAGATCATACACTTCCTCAAAGCTTACCCCTTTCTTTTTTATTTTATTCCAAATGGAGTGAATGCTTTTTGGGCGACCAAAAATATCAAATTGGAGTTCGCTTTGGCCTAATTTTTCTTTTAAAGGTTTGACAAATTCATTGATATATTTTGTTCTTTCCCTTTTTGTTTCTGCTAATTTTTTTGCTATCTCGTGGTAGGTTGCTGGCTCCATATATTTCATGGCCAGATCCTCCAGTTCGGTTTTCATATTGTACAAACCCATTCTGTGAGCAAGTGGTGCGTAAACCCAAATGGTTTCAGAGGCAATTTTTAATTGCTTCTCTTGCTTCATGGAATCCATGGTACGCATATTGTGCAGCCTGTCCGATAATTTGATTAGGATAACTCTTGGATCGTCCGTTAGCGTGAGTAAGATTTTTTTGAAATTCTCTGCTTGTTGACTGCTATTGGTGTCCATTACATTTGCAATCTTTGTCAATCCATCCACAATTTTTGCAATCTCATTTCCAAATTCTCTTCTGATATCATCTAAAGTAATATCGGTGTCTTCTACTGTATCATGCAATAAAGCACAGATGGTACTTCGCACACCCAATCCAATTTCATCTGCTGCAATCATTGCAACAGCAATCGGATGTAAGATATATGGCTCACCACTTTTACGACGCATCGTTTTATGCGCTTCGGCAGCCATTTCAAATGCGGTTCTTAGCAATTCCCGATCACCTTTTTTTAGTTTAGTCCTTAGGGTTCTAAGCAATGCACGGTAATGGCGAACAATTTCTTTTTTCTCTTGTTCGTCAGTCAAGTTGTAGGGCGCTACAACTGCATTCAATAATTCTTGATCGGTACTTTCCATGCTTTTACGAAAATACGTAAAAGCGGTGTAACTTTACTTCGCTATGTCGTCAACCCAGCCTAAACCCATATTCAAATCTGCTATTTTAAGTAGGGTGTTTTCTTTTGTTGGCCCATATCGATTTATTTTTTGGATCAATGTCTTTTTAGGCATTTTTTTAGCTTTCGCTACCCCCATCCGTCCTTATTTGATACAAGCTACCGTGAACTTAGCAATTGGCAAATTAGTCATACTGCCTCAATGGGTGCATTGGTTCTTGCCTAATGAAGCATTTAATTCCGTGTTACAATTAATATTGGCGATATCCCTTTTTCAGGTGGCATTCATCGTGCTTGAAACCATATTTCGTTTTTGTTTTACCTATGGCATGTCTTGGTTAGGGCAACAAGTGATTCGAGATCTTAGAAATAAAGTGTACCAAAAAATCATGTTTTGGGAAATGCGTCAATTTGATAAAACACCCATTGGTACATTGACAACAAGGACGATCAATGATATTGAAAGTATCAACGATATTTTTTCGGATGGATTGATTCCGATTATCGCAGATTTTTTAACGATTGTGGTCACTTTAACGACGATGTTTTTTATCAATTGGGAATTGACTTTGATCTGTTTAATTCCGTTTCCAATTATGATTGTGGCTACTTATTTTTTCAAAGAAAGTGTGAATAAAAGTTTTGTTCAGGTGCGCAATGCAGTTGCTGCGCTCAATGCATTTGTACAAGAACATATCTCTGGTATGCAAGTAGTTCAAGCTTTTGCAGCAGAAGAAAAAGAGATGAAAAAATTTGATGCCATCAATACACATCATAAAATGGCGAATATCAAAGCCATCTTTGCTTACTCTGTATTTTTTCCAGTAGTAGAAGTGGTTTTGGCTTTAAGCATTGGCTTAATTGTTTGGTGGGTAGCAGGTCAAAGCTTAGATGCTGGGATGCTGGTGGCGTTTATTTTATTTTTAAATCAGATATTTAGGCCGCTTAGGATGATTGCAGATAAATTCAATGTCTTGCAAATGGGAATGGTTGCTGCAGAGCGTGTATTTAAGATTTTAGACAATGAAGACGTGACATTAGATCAAGGTCAATATGCGCCTACTCAAATTCAAGGAGCGATTGAATTTAAAAATGTGCAATTTGCTTATCAAGCACCCAATTGGATTTTAAATGAATTAAATTTTACGGTAGCTGCTGGAGAAACCGTGGCTTTGGTGGGACCAACAGGAAGTGGAAAAACGTCCATCATTAGTATTTTGAATAGATTGTATCCTTATCAAGCAGGACAAATTTTATTAGATGGGGTCTTGATTGAAGACTATGCACTTGATCGTTTGAGGGCATCGATAGGCGTTGTTTTACAAGATGTATTTTTATTTTC
>CALPJR020000075.1 GCA_943323935.2 Bifidobacterium breve | reverse complement strand
TGGTATAGATGAATATGTTGTATTAAATAACCATGATGGTGAATTATTACCAGACTTGAATGTTAGAATGCAAGTAATTCGTGAAATTAGAAAATGGAATGCAGATGTGGTTTTAGGTTTACGTCCGAATGATTATCATCCTGATCATAGAAATGCTGGTAAGTTGGTAGAAGATGCATCTTATATGGTTGCTGTGCCGAATGTAGCTGCAGATGTACCTGCTTTAAAAAAGAATCCTGTTTTCTTATACATGCAGGATAATTTCAAAAAGCCGAATCCATTTAGTCATGACATCGTAATTGGTATAGATGAAGTATTAGATCAAAAAGTAGATGGATTGAATGAGCACACTTCTCAAATGTATGAGTGGTTGCCATGGATAAGCAATGGTGGAGAGATTGATCCTAAAGTACCAAAAGATCCAGCAGAAAGAAAAGCTTGGTTAAAAAGTCGCTGGATGGGTAGAAACATGTCACCAGCTCAAAGAGCAGGTTTATCTAAATGGTATTCTCCTGAAAAAGCGGCTAGTTTTAAATTTGCTGAGTCATTTGAGATCACAGAATACGGAGCACAGCCAACAGAAGCAGATATCAGAAGACTGTTTCCTATGTTGAAAAATTAAATAAGTTAATTTATATCAATTCCTAGTCTTGATTGCTATCAAGACTAGGAATTTAAACCTCCAATGTGAAAAAGAATTACTTCATAGTAGGCCTTGTTTTGTTGACATTTTTTGTCATCTCTTTTTTGACGAATATTATCGGGCCACTTATTCCTGAAATTATAAAGTCCTTTAGTTTAAGCTTAACTTTAGTTTCATTTCTTCCTTTTGCATTTTTTGTAGCGTATGGTTTTATGTCTATCCCGGCTGGGGTGATGACCGAAAAATTTGGCGGCAAATTTGTAATGCTTTTTGCCTTTATAGTTGCTTTTATTGGAGCCTTACTTTTCGGACTTTTCCCTAAATATGAGATGGCGATCATTTCCTTATTCTTAATTGGATCAGGCATGGCGATGCTGCAAGTGGTCATCAATCCATTATTGAGAACTGCAGGTGGCGAGTCCGAGTTCTCATTTTATTCTTTATTAGGGCAATTATTTTTTGGATTAGCGTCGTTTCTTAGCCCACTGGTGTATACTTATTTATCTCAAAATATCAATACCAACAGTAATATTTTATTATCCACTTTAAACTTATTGGTACCCGCGAATTTAATATGGGTATCTTTTTATTGGGTCTTTGCTGTCATTTCTTTAATCATGATATTAGTGATTGCAGCATTCAATTTTCCAAAAATTGAATTAAAAGAAGATGAAAAAGCAGGTGCATTCAAAGTGCATGTAGAACTACTTAAAAATAAAACAGTATTATTATATCTTTTAGGCATATTCTGTTATGTTGGTTCTGAACAGGGTGTTGCTAATTGGATTTCACAATTTTTATTTACATACCACGCTTACGACCCACAAACAGTAGGTGCTCAAGTGGTTTCTTGGTTTTGGGGTATGATGACAGCAGGTACTTTTGTTGGCTTGATCTTAGTCAAATTATTTGATACCCGAAACATATTGATTCTTTTTACAGCCTTGGCGATTTTTTCTTTATCTATTGCATTATTTGGTGGAGCTAGCATTACATTATATGCCTTTCCTGCAGTAGGTTTCTTTATAGCAGTAATGTATCCAATTATTATTTCACTTGGTCTTAATTCTGTTGCCAAAAACCATGGGTCTTTTGCGGGCATTTTAATGACTGGTATTTGTGGAGGAGCCATTATCCCTTTAATAGTTGGTGTGCTTGGAGATTATTTTACCCTTAAATATGGCATGCTATTTTTATATATCACTTTTGGTTTTATTCTTTCAATTGGCATCTGGGCCAAGCCTTTAATTAATAATAGTCAAATAAAATAATATTTCCCCTCAATACTTTCATATTTAAAATTCTACAATGAAAAAAAATAGCTTAATTCTACTATTTATTTGTCAATTTATATTGATCAATAGTTTAGTAGCATCAGAGAAAATCCCTATTGTGATTGAAAAGAATGTGCCTGGTGCTCCACAATTATTGGGTATCCCTTTTCCAAAAGACAAACTACAATCAAGTGATCAAGTGAGGGTATTGAACGCTTTGGGACAAGAGATTCCATCTCAAATTACCATTGTAAATACTTGGGAGCCAGTTTCTACAAGTGTGAAATGGATATGGGTCTTCTTCTTTTCTGATGCACAAAGTAATTATAGTGTTGAATTTGGTGCAGATGTGGTTCGTAAAGAATTTACGGGAGATCGTTTAATTGTAGAAAACAACCAAAGACCTTATGGTAGAGTGCGTGTGAATACAGGCCCTTTGCAGTTTACCATTAATAGACTAGGTGGTGGTTTTTTAGATAAAGTAGAATTAGACCTAGATCGTAATGGTTTTGATGATAAAGACTTAATTGCGGAGTCTAGTAAGTCTAGAGGTACATTTTTAAATATACTTGATCAATCTGGTATTGATACTTCAAGCGTTAAAATTACCCATACTGTTCAAGAAAAAGGTTCTGGACCATTACATGCAATTCTAAGAATAGAAGGAGATTATTTGTACAATAAAAAAGACAATAATACCTCACCATTTGTGATGCGTATTCATGCTTATGCTGGTAAATCTTATATTAAAGTATTGCATAGTATCGTCTATACAGGAGATCCTGATATGCATAAAAAAGCAGAGGGGCAGTATGCTTCTATTGCAACACAAAATAAAAGTATTGTAGATGAGAATGCTTTAAAGAATGATCCAGGATGGATGATTCCCAATGATCAAATTAGTTCAGCTGGTTTTCAGATAAAATATTTTTTAAATGGTGATAAGCAATTTAAAACAGGTCAATTTGATGGTTCTTGGACATCGCCAGGCGTTGAAAAAACAATTGAATTAAACAATCTTAAGAATGAATCTATTTCACTTGTTCAAACTGGTCCTAATTTAAATAGTTTACCAGCTTTGAACATGACTACGCCGACAGTTCAAACGAAAGGTTTTGATGCTAGTTTGAAATTAAATCAGAAGGAAGTCTTTAAAAAAGAGAAAGCTGCTGGATGGATCACCGTTTCAGATAGTAAATGGGGTATCGGACTTGGTATTCGTAACTTTTTTGAAGAGTACCCTAAGGAAATTGCCATCCAAGGGGATAGTAATTTTTTATACGCGTATATATGGTCTCCTAGTGTGACACCAATGGCTTTTGCAAGGGCAACAGGCATGCCTGATAGTGAGATGCTAGGCAATTTTGCGCAAGGTTTGGCTAAGACGACTGAATTTGTCTATGATTTTTATGATGCTAAAACACCACATTCAGAGATTGTTAAACAACTTAATTATTTTATAGATCCACCTGTATCACATGCAAATGCTGAATGGTATTCAAAAAGTAATGTATACGGAGATTTTTCGGTTCGATCAGAAAAGAATCCTGAACTTGAACGTAGTCTTGATTATAAGTTTGAATGGATGAAATTCAATCAAAAATGGGAGCCTTGGTATGGGATGCTAAATTATGGTGACTTCCAGACCTATTACATTAAGAACAAATGGAACACTTGGACGAATAATGAGCCAGCGAACGATTTCATGTGGTGGATGGAATTTATGAGAACAGGTAATAGAGATTATTACCTTACTGCTCAATCAAATTCTGCGCATGCAATGGATGTAGATAATATCCATTGGCCAGCACCAAAAAGATACCTTGGAGACACCAATAATTCAATTGACTTTTTTGACAATCAAGAAAAAGGCAGTATTGGTGCAAGTCCATATCTAGGAATGGGAAGAAGACACGCCAATCAACATTTTACTTCTTTATTATCTGCCCACGTTTGGGTGCAGGGCTGGATTGCTTCTTATTTATTAACTGGTAATCATAGAGCCCTTGATGTGGCAGAACAAACTGGTGATTTATATTTAAGAAGAATTTGGGGAGATCATGATTTACGTGGTAGAAGATTGTATTTATCAGTTTGGAATTTATCAGAAATTTATGATGTAAATAAGAAAGATAAATATTTCACTGAATTGAATGATCGCGTAAAAATCATGCTTGACTTGCAAAAATCAACAGATCAGGGGGGAAGTTTAGTGTTAGATAGATATGGTTATTCTCAGATTTATGTTTCGCATGGTTTATACAAGTATTACCAAATGACTGGAGATGATAAAGTTAAAAAAGCTTTAATCACCCATGCAAAATGGCAGAGAGATAATCCTTCTATTAATCACCAAATGGAATCTTTATTGGCAACATTACATGGCTTGTCTATTGGTTATGAATTTACTAAAGATCAAAGCTTCTTAAAAGAAGGTATAAAGCGTGCACAAAATTTAATTACAGATAAATTACCACTCAATTTTAATGAGTATAAAAACCAAAAAGATTTATCTGACGCTTTAGAGAAAGTAAGTCATTTACCTGATGATAAAGAAAGTTTTAGAAGAGAAGCGATCTGGAAAATCACCAATGGACTAAGAATTTTTGGATGGACCCATATGTTTGGTATTCCTTATTTACAAAACAAAATGGATAAGGCAAATTTGACTATCAAATCAAAATAGTAGTTGGAATTCGGTTTTAAGCATTAAAGAAACAACTATGGTGTAATAACCATAGATTGTTTCTTTTTTTTGCTGTAGGGGGAGGGTTCGAACCTCCATGAGGCAGTTAGCTATAACACAAAGTTCAGTGGTCGACCCTGGACGCTTATTGCTAAGCGGCTCTATGTTACGTTTATCCCGTGATCCTCACCTCCGAGACAAGGAGGCATGTTTGCCAAGATTTCATCACCCCACAGTATTAAGAGCTATCATTTGAGCGGACTTTTTCAAAGCATCTTCAAGGTTTTCGTTCATTTGATAAATCAAAACTAAGGTATTCGTCTTTATATTGAAAATATATTAAGTAAATATTATAAAATATAGATAATATCTAATACATTGCAGTTATATTAATCAATACATAAAAATGGAAGCCAAAAACAACGCTAAATTGAATATTGACAAAAGCCTTGATAAGCTTGATTTACAAATTATTCAAACAATGATGCTAGATGGAGAGATTTCTTATGCCGATTTAGGCAAGCAACTTTTTGTATCTGGTGGTACCATTCATGTGCGGATCAAAAAGTTAGAAGAATTAGGCATTGTGCAAGGTAAAAGATTGGCTGTGGACTTAAAAGCTTTAGGGTATGATGTGATTGCATTCATTGGTGTATACCTTGAAAAGAGTTCTATGTATGATGCAGTGGCACTTGCATTAAAAAATATTCCACAGATCGTGCGCCTTAATTATACCACAGGCAACTACAGCATGTTCGCCGAAATTGTTTGTAAAGACATTCAACAATTACGTTATGTCTTACATGATGAACTTCAAAAAATAAAAGGGATCGAGCGTACTGAAACTTTCATTTCCTTAGAAGAAAGTTTTTCAAGAAACGTAAGGATCGTTTAAGATAAAATATTACC
>CALPJR020000074.1 GCA_943323935.2 Bifidobacterium breve | reverse complement strand
GTTAATCCATAAGAACCTTTGAACTCACCGCTTGCTAATTTGGGTACATATTTTGCTCTTTGTGCTTCGGTACCAAAATATAAAATTGGTAGGGTGCCAATGCCAGTATGTGCTGCGTTGGCAACAGAGAATGAATATCCGCCTCCTAGGTATTCTGCTACAATGGTAGAAGTGATAAAGTCCTTGCCCATCCCACCATATTGTTCTGGTACAGAAACCCCTAATAAGCCCTGTTCACCTGCTTTTTCTAGTAAACCTGGCATCAAACCTGGCTCTAATTTGTCCATTCTTTCTACCACTGGTAACACTTCGGTATCCAAAAATTGGCTACACATGTCACGCACCATCAACTGCTCTTCGTTGAATTCTTCTGGAATGAAAACGTCTTCTGCTTTTACTTCCTTAATGATCCATTCTCCACCTTGGATTGTATTTGCCATAAAATATAATTTAATTATTTACTATTCTCGTATACGCGTTGAAAAACACTTTTCACAACTTCTATTTCTTCTTTACTAATACCTTGTAATGCCTCATTCATAGTTTGATTGGCTATATTGTAAGTCGCCTCCTGTAAGGGTTTCGCGGCATCTGTCAAATACACCAAGTTGACCCTTCTGTCATCTTTAGATGCAATTCTTTCAACCAATCCTAATTTTTCGATATTGTCAATCAGTCTAGTGATACTGGCTTTATCTCTAAAAGTACGCGTGCACAATTCTTGTTGACTCAAACCATCTTCCTTCCATAAATGGTATAAGATGGACCATTGTTCAATGGTAATTTCTAATCCTGCATTGCGGAAATTTTTTTGCAATCTTCTTGCAACGGCGGTAGAGGCAACGCCATTGATGACGCTGTATAATTCTCCTCGTTTAAATTGGTTGTTTGACATATAGTTAGTTATGCAACTATTATAAAAGTACAACGATTTTAAGGATTCTACCAAATATTTACCCTTTAACTTTGCCACATGGAGTATCTATTGGATTGGGCTGTTGCTATCTTAACAATCATGTATGCCGTCATCTTAATGGCATACCGCTTTTGGTTTGGCAAAATGCGCGTTTTTCAATTAAATCAAATTGAGCAAGTTAGGCCCGAACAGTCAGTCACCCCATTCACCGTCATTATTCCTGCCCGTAACGAGGCTGCGAATATTAAAGCCTGTGTGGATAGTATTTTGAATCAGGATTATCCTGCGGATGCTTTTGAAATAATTGTGATTGATGATTTTTCTGAAGACGATACGGCCTTTATTGTACATGCTTTAAGTCAGCAATATCCTCAAGTCCGTTTAATCAAATTAGCAGATCATTGTAAAGAAGGAGAGACCTTGGCGTATAAAAAGAAGGCGATTGAAATTGCCGTGTCTGAGGCTAATGGGGATTGGATCTTAACTACTGATGCAGATTGTATCGTTCCTAAAAAATGGTTGCTTTTATACAATGCTTATATCCATCAACACCAACCTTGTTTTGTAGCGGCGCCTGTGATGTTTATTAAAACAACAGGCATTTTAAATCAGTTTCAAGTGTTAGATTTTTTAGCATTACAAGGTATCACAGCCGCTGCAGTGGGCGCTGGTAAACACTCTATGAGCAATGGCGCTAATTTAGGTTTTGAGAAAACGGCATTTATTGCAGTGGGTGGTTACCAAGGTGTGGACCATATTGCAAGTGGGGATGATATGTTTTTAATGCATAAAATGAAAAAGACTTTGCATAAACCGGTGGGTTATTTATTTCATCCCGATGCGATTGTGCTGACTGCAGCGATGGATACTTGGAAAGGTTTTATCATGCAAAGAATTCGTTGGGCAAGCAAGGCAAGATACTATGATGATCGTTCCATTACAGTGGTCTTGACACTGGTGTATTTTTTTAATTTGAGTTTTATATGTTTAGCATTATTGGGTAGCTGGAGTTCCCTTTTAATTGCGCTGGCTTTTAAAACCTTTTTTGAATTATTTTTCTTGGATCCGGTGGCTAAATTTTTTAAGATGCAGCCGGAACTCAAATACTTTGTTTTATATCAACCTATCCATATTGTCTACAATATTGCAGCGGGGCTATTTGGGCAGCTAAAAACCTATTCCTGGAAGGGCAGAAAGGTGAAATAAGCGGCTTTTAGGTAAGAAACGAGCTATTTTTAGTAATTTTGCCTCCTAATATTTGACTATGTCTACTGAAACAATACTTCCTCAAGCGGCTACCTTAACTGCAAAAGATTTTGCGACAGACCAAGAAGTACGTTGGTGCCCTGGCTGTGGGGACTATTCTATTTTAGCGCAGGTGCAAAAAGTGATGCCAACCATCGGCGTTCCTAAGGAGAATATTGTGATCATTAGTGGGATTGGATGTAGTAGTCGTTTCCCTTATTATATGAACACTTTTGGGATGCATTCTATTCATGGTCGTGCCACTGCAATTGCGAGTGGATTAAAAGCGGCTCGTCCCGAATTAAGTGTTTGGATTGTAGCAGGTGATGGAGATGCCTTAAGTATTGGTGGTAACCATACCATTCATATGCTTAGAAGAAATTTTGATGTGAATTTTTTAGTGTTCAATAATCAGATCTATGGTTTAACCAAAGGGCAGTACTCTCCAACTTCTGAATTAAATAAAATTACTAAGAGTACCCCAATGGGTAGTATTGATCATCCTTTTAATCCTGCTGCTTTGGCATTGGGTGCGGATGCAAGTTTTATTGCGCGTAGTATGGATCGTGATCCAAAACATTTACAAACTATGATCACTCGTGCACAACAGCACAAAGGATCTTCGTTCTTAGAGATTTATCAGAACTGTAATATTTTTAATGATGGCGCATTTGAGGTGTTCACTGAGAAAGCTTCTAAGCCTTTACATGCTTTATTTGTAGAGCAAGGCAAGCCATTGACTTTTGGTGCGAATAATGAAATGGGTATACGCTTTGATGGATTGCGTCCCGAAGTAGTGACCCTAGGTGACAAGTACAGCACAGATGATTTATGGATCCACGACGAAAAAGATTTTTATAAAGCACAAGTCTTAGTGCGTTTGTTTGATAACCCTAGCGAAGTGACTGCTTATTTTCCACGTCCTTTTGGTGTTTTCTATACCGCTGATCGTCCTTGTTACGAAGACATGATGGCATTGCAAGTAGAGGAAGCGATGACCAGTAAAGGCATGGGCGATTTAGATAAATTGATTCGTGGTAAAGAGACTTGGGAGATTTTATAAACCTAATTCACAAACCCAATTCACAAATCGATATAATTTCTTTTAAGGGCTGTCATCACCATGGCGGTCCTTTGTTTTACTGCTAACTTTTTAAAGATCCGGTCTCGATAGCCGTAAATGGTATACACACTTTTTTGCAAGTACTCCGCGATCTCTTCGTAACTATAATCCTTGGTACAAGCTTGTATAAATTTCACTTCATTTTCGGTTAATGGATTTTTATTGTAATTCAAAGCCTTGATGTCAATGCCTTGCAATACATTTTTTGTAATGAGCTTGCACTTGTCTGCAGATAAATTAAACTTGGTTTTTCTTTGTACACATTGTTTTAAATCAATCATGGGTTCGTCTGTAAAAAATAGGCCATTGAGTCCATGCTTCATGAGATAACAAATGGAATTGATTTGCTTTTCGTTTGATTTTAATAAGATGTAAGTATAACTATTACGCGCTCGAATGACTTGAATCAATTTTAGTAAACTTTGATGTCCATAGTCATCGGATAAAATGCAGAGCGCAATTTTTTCTTTTGTGTTGTTAATATAGGTTTCCATTGCTTCGATGGAACCAGTTTGGTAAATCACTTTACAGTCTTCCTGTTGTTCGATACAAGCTGCCACTGCGTTTCGGATCAATATTTTTTCTTCTAAGTAGACGATTGGAAACATTCCGTTTGTTTACCAAATTAAAGCTATTTTTAAGGCAATTAAAATGGTATTTTTACCTTTCAACTTTATGCTAATTCAAATTCATCCCACGCATCCACAACCTCGACAATTAGCGATGGTAGTGGATTGCCTTCAATCTGGCGGTATCATTGCGTATCCCACAGATACCATTTATGGATTGGGTTGCTCGATTTTTAAACACGACGCAATTGAGAAAATTTGTGCTATAAAAAAAGTAGATCCTGAGAAAGCAAACCTTAGTTTTATTTGTGCCGACTTGAGTGATTTAAGTTTGTATGCAAAAAGTATTGACAATAGTTTGTTTCGTATTTTAAAAAAAGCTTTACCCGGGCCGTTCACTTTTATTTTACCAGCAAGCAAAGAGGTTCCTAAAATTTTACAGTCCAGAAAAAAAACGATTGGACTGCGTATTCCTGATAATTTAATTGCACTCTCAATTATCAAAACATTGGGTCATCCAATATTGTCGGCAAGTTTTCCGGGTGATGAAGTAGAAGAGTACACTGATCCTGAAATGATTCAAGAAAACTGGGGCAAACAAATTGATATGGTGGTGGATGGCGGAATAGGAGGGATTACTCCTTCGACTGTGGTGGATTGCACGACAGACCATTATGAAATTATACGCCAAGGTGCAGGGGTTTGGGATTTTTAGTCCTAATTAGTAAAGTTGATTTTGTGGGGAATTCAATTAAGTCAACTATATCTTGAAACTTTTTCGGTGTGCATCACAAAGGCCATGAAGGGCGATGGCTGCGCGATGCGCAGCAGTGCCGTATCCTTTATTTTGGTCCCATCCATACTGTGGGTACTTTTTATGCAACTCAATCATATAGGCATCACGAGCGGTTTTTGCAAGGATACTGGCAGCGGCTATATGGGCATATAGCCCATCGCCCTTAATGATGGTTTGATGCGGAAGTTTTTTATAGGGATAAAAACGATTCCCGTCTACCGCAATAAATTGTGGGCGTTTTTTTAATTGATCTAATGCCAGATGCATGCTTTTAATGCTGGCCTTTAAAATATTGATCTCATCAATTTGAGCAGGGGTCTGACTTCCTATGGCCCATGCGATCGCTGCTTTTTTAATAATGGGAGCCAATGCTGCTCTTTGTTTTTCACTCAACTTCTTGCTATCATTGATTAAGGGATGGTAAAAATCCTTTGGCAAAATCACGGCCGCTGCAAAGACCGGCCCTGCATAACAACCGCGGCCTGCTTCGTCGCAGCCGGCCTCCATTTTGTCGGCTTGATAGTAATTAAGGAGTTTGGGCAATGCTATTCATTTAATAGGTTCAAATATATCAAAGTCATTTGATACTGAAGACTTGATCCTTGATCAATTTTGTTCAAGTTCTTTAGTAGTTCCCTTTATTCTTTTTCACAAACCAAAATCAATCTTAATTATGACAGCGATTCTTGCTTTGAATTCGACTTCCTTGAAGATTTACTTAGTAACTTTGTGTAAGTCATTTAAGGGCTTAAGTCCTATATCCTATTGAAATAGTTAGAAGTAAATTTATCTATGGAACTACAAGACAAGAAATCTCGCGCTGTTGCAAATTGGTTGATCCTTGGTGTAGCCATGACCATTGTACAAATAGCATTGGGTGGTATTACACGTTTAACCGGCAGTGGCTTGTCTATTACAGAATGGGACGTAGTCACTGGTACCTTGCCT
>CALPJR020000073.1 GCA_943323935.2 Bifidobacterium breve | reverse complement strand
CTATCCAGATTAACTTGTTCTACATATTTTGATTTAACCAATTCAATGATCTCATCCATTGCAGAATTCGAATCGGATGAAGGGAATCCTATTGAGAAACTTCCTTTTAAAAAAATGCCTATTCCAATACCCAATAAAAGTACGCCTGCATAGATGATTGGGGTCACCCAACTTGTTTGGGTCGATCGAGGTTGATTTTGTTGCATGTTGTATGAATTCTTGGCAAATTTACATCAATTCAAAATGAAATGGCTAATTTCATGTCTTAGTTCAACAACCATGAAAAAGACTTATTTAATAGCAGATAGCGGTGCCACAAAATGCCAATGGACCTTAGTACAAAATGGCAAGCGACAAACCATTAAAACAACTGGTATTAGCCCCTACTTTTTAAGTCTTACAGATATTATACAATTGCTAGAAAAGACCTTCAAGAAAAAAACAGATTTAAGCAAAGTTGCAGCTGTGTATTTTTATGGAACAGGGCTTAGCAATCCAGACAATGTTGCCATTTTAAAAAAGGCCTTAAAAACCGTTTTCAAGAACGCTACATTAGATATCCAAACCGATTTAATGGCCATTGCTAGAGCTGCCTGTCAGGATAAAAAAGGGGTAGTTTGTATTTTAGGCACAGGATCCAATGCAGGATTTTACAATGGCAAGAAAATAACAAAAAACAGTCCCGGTTTGGGCTATGTTTTAGGAGATGAGGGAAGCGGTGCTTATTTAGGTAAAAAGGTATTGCAATATTTTTTATACAACACATTTGACGAAGAGTTGATGAATATGTTTGAGAAGAAATACCATTTGGATAGGGCAGCTATTTTAAATAAAGTGTATAAAGAACCTACTCCAAATAGTTATATCGCAAGCTTCACCGATTTCTTGGTGGAAAATAGAGGCCATTACATGATCGAAAATATCATTGAAGATGGATTGAACGATTTCTTTTTTACCCATCTGAATAAATTGAATGAATCTTGGTTATACCCTATTCATTTTGTGGGCAGCGTGGCTTATGGCTTTAAAGATGTCTTAAAACAATTGGCCGAAGGCTATGAAATTGAATTAGGTAAAATTGTGAAATCTCCTATGGATGGATTGATTGAATACCATAGCAAAAACTAGGTTCAGATGCACGATATAGAGCCTTATTATCATTGGCGACATTTATATACTGCAGAAGCAGATCCAAGGTCTATTTTTTTTGGTAGAACCTATAGTGAATTTGAGTTTTCGCAAACTGTTTATAATTATTATATCCATCCTCAATGGGATGAATTTGGAAGCAAAACATTGTACCTAAAAATATTGTACGCAGACTATGATGCAAAATTTGCCATCATTGAATTCATTGGCGAATGGAACGATACAATCGAAAATGATATCATGGAATTGAAACGGGAAGTCTTTGATAAATTAATGGCCGAGGGCATCATTAAATTTATTTTAATTGCCGAAAATGTATTCAATTTCCACAGCGGCGATAAAGACTATTACGAAGAGTTTTATGAAGAATTATCGGATGAGGACGGATGGGCTGTATTGGTCAATTTCCATCCAGCTGCCCAACACGATTTTTTATTGCGAAAATTAAACCGGTACATCGAACTCATGGAGATCAGCGCCTGGCGTACTTATAAGCCTGAACACTTTTTTCAATTCATTGACCAAAAATTAAGTCAAAGATTGAGTTTATAAAATTAATAGTGGAATTGTTAAATATTACTTGTTTAATGTGACGACTCTAATGAATCAAATCAATCAACAAGACTAATACACAAGGTCTTCGTAAGCTGCTAATAATTCTCTGTAAGCATGGTCATCCTTGGCTAATTTACAAGCTGCCATCCCTTTTTCATACCATTCAATAGCAGCTTCTTTTTCAGAAAGCGCCTCTAAACATTTTGCTAAATGGTAATAGGAACCCACGTAATCTGGGGACTCGGTCAGGATTTCGGTAAACAAGGCTTTTGCCTTTTGCAAGTCCCCTATTTTGATATACTCCAAAGCCAAAGCATGTCTTAAAAAGTTATCCTTAGGTTGTTGATTTAAAAATTCAATTATTCTTTCAATTCGTTGCATCTTGTCTTATATTTGCATTAGTTGCATAAACAACCAAAAAGTATTAGACTATGAAGTTATTAGTTTGCATTAGCAAAACACCAGACACCACATCTAAAATTGCCTTCACCGAAGGTAATACAAAGTTCGATGAAAACGGCGTTCAATGGATCATCAATCCATACGACGAGTGGTATGCTTTAGTAAAAGCAATTGAAATGAAAGAACAAGATCCATCTGTTACAATTCACCTTGTTACTGTTGGTGAAGCTGACGCAGAACCCATCATCCGTAAAGCTTTAGCACTAGGTGGAGACGAAGCTATTCGTATTAATATACAAAGCAATGATTCATTTGTGGTGGCAAGTCAAATTGCTGCAATTGCAAAAGAAGGTGCTTATGATTTAATCCTTACTGGTAAAGAAACCATTGACTACAATAGTGCTTGTATCGGTGCTATGTTAGCTGGGTTATTGGATTTACCATTTGTATCGCTTGCAAATCACATGATTTTAAACGGCAATACTGCTACTGTGAAAAGAGAGATTGAAGGTGGTGAAGAAACTTGTGAAGTCAGCCTTCCAGCTATTGTGAGTTGTCAAAAAGGCATGGCAGAACAAAGAATTCCAAATATGCGTGGCATCATGGCTGCAAGAACAAAACCTTTAAAAGTGGTGGATCCAATTGCTGTTCAAGCAACCACTTCTATCAAAACTTATGATTTACCTCCTGCGAAATCTGGTGTAAAATTAGTTGCATCAGACAATGTGGATGAACTAGTAAGATTATTAAAGGAAGAAGCAAAAGCATTCTAAACAATTCAAATCGAAAAAAATGGTACTTATATATATTGATCAAGCAGAACAACAAATAAAAAAATCTTCTCTAGAAGCTATTTCTTATGGCGCTGCCCTTGCAAAACAATTAGGCGTCTCTGCAGAAGGAATTTTACTAGGAACAGTAACAGACGATTTAGCAAGCCTAGGTAAATATGGTTTACAAAAACTACATCATGTAACTGATGCTAGTTTAAATCATTTTGATGCTAAAGTGTTTACGCAAGTTTTAACAGATGCTGCGAAAGCAACCAATGCTTCTGTACTTGTTTTTGCACATAATTTAAATGGCAAAGCCATTGCACCAGCTGTTGCTGTAAAATTACATGCGGGCATTGTGACTGGCGCGAATAGCTTACCAGATACGAGCAATGGATTTACTGTTACAAAAACAGTTTTCTCTGGAAAAGCTTTTGCTCAAATCAATATCGACACGCCAATTAAAGTAATCTCTATCAACCAAAATTGTTTTGGTGTGCATGTGCACGAAGGCACCACATCGGTGGAAACATTGTCTATTGCGATTCCTACAGCATCTATTAAAGTGACTGCAATACATAAAGTAGATGGTGAAATTCCATTGACGGAAGCCAATATTGTAGTGAGTGGAGGACGTGGATTAAAAGGACCAGAAAACTGGGGCATCATTGAAGATCTTGCAAAAGTCTTAGGCGCTGCGACAGCTTGTAGTCGTCCTGTATCCGATTCAGATTGGAGACCGCACCATGAGCATGTGGGTCAAACAGGGGTTCAAGTGGCACCTAATTTATATATTGCTGTGGGTATTTCTGGTGCCATTCAGCACCTTGCTGGGGTGAACAGAAGTAAAACAATTGTAGTCATCAATAAAGACCCAGAAGCACCTTTCTTTAAAGCTGCTGATTATGGTATTGTTGGGGACGCATTTGAAGTCTTACCGGCCCTTACAGCTGCTATACAAAAATCAAAGGCCTAATTCAAATCAATGCTTTTTTGCTTTAACTTTGTAAGGCAAATCATCTTATGCAAAAAATTGAACTAGAAATTGTAGCGCTATCACATAGTATCACCCAATCGAATTCCTATGCGGTTATTTTAGGAGAAGTGAATGGGTTGAGACGTTTACCTATTGTGATTGGTGGGTTCGAAGCGCAGGCGATTGCAGTTGCATTGGAAAACATGCACCCTTCGAGGCCCTTGACCCACGATTTGATGAAAAATTTCATGACTGCATTCAACCTTCAATTACAGGAAGTGTATATCTGCGATTTACAAGAAGGGATTTTCTATTCTAAATTGGTTTGTTACAATTCGAATGATACCATAGAAATTGATAGTAGAACAAGCGACGCATTGGCTTTAGCGGTTCGTTTTGGTTGTCCTGTTTATGTGTACGAACACATCCTGGATCAAGCTGGATTAACCAATGAAAAAACAGATAAAGTGGATATGCCTGCAACCATTACTAAGACCACTGAGCGAAGTGATTTAGCTAAACTTTCATTAGCAGAATTAAATCAATTACTAACTGAAGTTTTAGAACAAGAAGATTATATCCGCGCTATTGATATCAGAGATGAAATCAATAAACGCAATGAACCAAAGCAGCCTTAGGATGATTCAATTTCCCAACTGCAAAATTAACCTTGGTCTTTCTATCCTTGCAAAAAGAGCAGATGGCTACCATGAACTTGAAACAGTCTTCTATCCTATCGCTATTTCAGATGCTTTAGAAATTTTACCTGCTGACAATCTTACATTAACACAAACAGGCATTACAGTTCCGGGAGACCCATCTCAAAACCTTTGTTTGAAAGCCTATCATTTACTTAAAAAAGATTTCCCTCAACTGCCTGCAGTAAAAATGCATTTGCAAAAAAATATTCCAATGGGTGCAGGATTGGGAGGTGGATCCAGTGATGGAACTTCGGCCTTAATCATTTTAAATCAACAGTTTTCATTGGGGTTGAATGATCATCAATTAATTGATTATGCAAGTCAACTTGGAAGTGATTGTCCATTTTTCGTTTACAATAAAGCATGTCATGCAACAGGTAGAGGTGAAATTTTAAATCCAATTGCATTAGACCTATCCAACTACCAATTTTTATTGGTGCACCCTGGTATACATATCTCCACTGCATGGGCATTTCAACAATTGACTCCAAATACAAAATCAGAAAGTATTCAATCCATTATTGAAAAACCAATTTCAGCATGGAAGGATTTATTGATCAATGATTTTGAAGTCCCTGTCTTTAAAGCCGAGCCTACCCTACATTCAATTAAAGAACAGCTTTATCAATTAGGTGCAATTTACGCCAGCATGAGTGGGTCAGGAAGTTCATTATTTGGCATCTTTCCAAAGCATCATTTTGAGCATGCACCTACTATAGAAAATGCATTGCGTATTGACCTATTATAGATTTTCAAATCAATGTGGCATTGCGAACGTTCGTTATTAGAAATAATTTAACGATAACGATTGTTATTTATATATTTTCAAATGGTTAGTAATTTTATTGAAAATCCTCTCGAAAAAACTTGTTTTTTTTGTATTTTTCAATGGTTCACTACATAAGTTACTTTAATCAATACCGTTTGCATGCCACAACAACAGCCATTTGGATTATACCATCCCAATTTTGAACACGACGCCTGCGGGGTTGGATTTGTAGCTCATATAAAAGGCATTAAGTCCCACCAAAATATTGGTGATGCCTTGACCAT
>CALPJR020000072.1 GCA_943323935.2 Bifidobacterium breve | reverse complement strand
CATTGGATTAACCTTAGTGGGTGTTGTGATTTGGGGTACCATCACTGGATCCATGTTGCCAATGGTCTTAAAAAGATTAGGCGCAGATCCTGCCGTTTCGTCTGCACCATTTGTGGCAACTCTGGTGGACGTCACTGCAATCCTTATTTATTTTGGTCTTGCATTTTTATTCTTGCAAGGAACCCTGCTTTAATAGTAGGCCACTCCTTTTTTAGCATACTCAATACAATAGAGTCACGTCTTGTGCCATCACTTTTTGGTAGATGATTGCGCAAAATTCCTTCGACAGTGCACCCTATCTTTTGCATAGCCGCGATGCTTCGCTTATTTCTGTTGTCTGCACGAAACTCTACGCGCTCAAATCCGATTGTTTCAAATGCATATGTTAAGAGTAATAATTTACAGTGCTCATTCAAACCTGTCCCCCAAGTTTTTTCACTGTACCAAGTATAACCAAACTGTGTAGATTTATTTTCCAATTGTATGTCATAGAATCTTGTACTACCTACATATTGATTTTGCAGTTTATCAAAGACAATAAATGGATAGGATGTGTTTAAGCTTCTTGATTCAATCGCTGTTTTGATATACTGCTCAAATGCTTCTGCTGTTGTAATTGGCGTTAATGCATATTTCCAAAGTGTTGGTTCGGCTTTGACATAAGCCGATAGATAAACCGCATCTTCTTGCACCAAAGGACGCAATAACACGCGTTCGTTTTCTAAAATGATGTCTTTACTTGTATCAAAATTCAATTTGGGATCCATACATTAAATTATTAATGTTTATTTTTGCATAAATTATTGAATAAAGTTCAAATCATCAAAATATGTGTGGAATTGTAGGTTATATAGGTCATAGAGAAGCATACCCAATTGTATTAAAAGGATTAAAGCGATTAGAATACCGTGGCTATGATAGTACTGGTGTAGCGATCATTCAAGATGGTCAATTGCAAGTGCATAAAAAAAAGGGGAAAGTTGCTGAATTAGAAGAAGCTGTGGTAGGTAAAAATATGCACTCCCATATTTGTATTGGTCATACCCGTTGGGCTACACATGGAGAACCATCTGATCGCAATGCGCACCCACACTTATCTAATAATGGTAGATTGGCCATGTTGCACAATGGTATAATTGAGAACTACACACAAATTAAAACAGAACTACTTTCCAAAGGTTATACTTTTAAAAGTGATACCGATACCGAAGTATTATTAAATTTCATACAAGACATCCAAGAAAATAACAACAGTAATTTAGAAGAGGCTTTACGTATTGCTTTAAAAAGAATTGTAGGCGCCTATTGCATCTTATTAATTGACCAAGAAGATCCTGAAACCATTATTGCAGCTCGAAAAGGAAGTCCACTAGTGATTGGTATTGGAAAAGACGAACATTTTTTAGCAAGTGACGCCTCGCCTATTATTGAATACACCAAAGAAGTGGTGTATGTGAACGATTATGAGATTGCCATTGTGAAAAAGGATGAATTGATTTTGAAAAATTTAGGTAACGAAAAGCAAACACCATTTATACAAAAATTGGATATGGAATTGGCGGCGATTGAAAAAGGCGGCTATGACCATTTTATGTTGAAAGAAATTTTTGAACAGCCTGCAACTATTTTTGATTGCTTAAGAGGAAGACTATTACAAGAGGAGCAACAAATTGTGATGGCTGGTGTAGACAATCATTTAGAAGCATTGACAAAAGCTTCAAGAATTATGATTGTAGCATGTGGTACAAGTTGGCATGCTGGCTTGGTGGCAGAATATTTGATTGAAGAATTATGCCGCATCCCAGTAGAAGTTGAATACGCATCAGAATTTAGATACCGTAATCCGGTGATTCATCCTGGCGATGTGATTATAGCCATTTCTCAAAGTGGAGAGACTGCTGATACATTGGTGGCATTAGAAAGTGCAAAAGAAAAAGGTGCATTTATATTCGGTGTTGTGAATGCAGTAGGAAGTAGTATCGCAAGATTAAGTCATGCTGGTGCTTATACCCATGCTGGTCCTGAAATTGGTGTGGCAAGTACCAAGGCTTTCACAGGACAATTGGCTGTATTGACGATGATGGCATTAAAAATAGCAAAAGCAAAAGGCAGTATTTCTGATGAACGCTATGAACACTTGATCAATGAACTGGCATCTGTCCCAGAAAAAGTGAAAACCATTTTAGCAGATACCAAAAAAATTGAGGCCATTGCACAACAATATAAAGGCGCTAAAGATTTTTTATATTTAGGTAGAGGTTTTAATTTCCCAATTGCATTAGAAGGTGCATTGAAATTAAAAGAGATCACTTATATCCATGCCGAAGGTTATCCAGCTGCCGAAATGAAACACGGACCAATTGCCTTGGTAGACGAAAATTTACCTGTTGTTTTTGTGGCCACTAAAGACCTTTATTACGAAAAAGTGGTATCCAATATCCAAGAAATCAAAGCAAGAAAAGGACAAATTATTGCGGTCGCCACAGAAGGAGACACGGTCTTGCCTTCTATGTCGGACAATGTGATGTTTGTGCCAGATATCGACGAAGTGATTGCCCCATTATTAAGTGTAATCCCTTTACAATTACTCAGTTACTATGTAGGGGTTGCTAAAGGCATTGATGTAGATAAGCCAAGAAACCTAGCGAAATCTGTTACTGTTGAGTAGCCATAAAGGAAGTAGATTGTTAAACAAAAGGTTTAAGACTAATTATACTATCCAAAATTTAGCTGCGCTTTAATAAGTTTCTAAAAACTTATTATTATATTTAGTCATGCAAAATTTTATCAAAATTTTCAAATACGCCACGCCTTTTGTATTGTATATCTTAGGCTATTTAAGTTTTACGAAATCTGGATTGTATGCTTGGACCCCACTACTGTATACATTTTTCATGGTGCCCTTAGTTGAACTATTTATTGCACCAAATCCTGCTAATTTAGATGCGGCCGAAGAACAATTGGCCAAAGCCAATAAATGGTATGATGTTGTGTTATGGTGCACTGTGCCGATTCAGTATTTTGTATTATATACTTTTTTAACACATATTGGTTCCAGCCAATCTAATGTAGACACCTTGGGTAGCATCATTGGGATGGGTTTATTATGCGGCGCATTTGGAATTAATGTCGCACACGAATTAGGACATCGAACCAATAAATTTGAACAATTTTTAGCAAAATCTTTGTTGCTAACCAGCTTATACATGCACTTCTTTATCGAACACAATAAAGGACACCATAAACATGTAGCAACGCCTGATGACCCTAGTACAGCTAAATTCAAACAATCTGTGTACGCATTTTGGATACAAACTTTTATTGGCACTTATTTAAGTGCTTGGCATATTGCGATTGAGGATGCAAAAAAGAAACAGCGCTTCTTACCAATTTTATTCAATGAAATGATGTTGTTTCAATTGATTCAAATTGGACTATTGCTTTTGATCTTTATTAATTTTGGCTTTATCATTACAGCTTATTTTATCCTTGCAGCAACCATCGGTGCTATCTTACTTGAAACAGTCAACTATATTGAGCATTATGGCTTACAAAGAGAAAAAGGCTCAGGTGAACTTTTTGAAAGAGTGAAGCCACATCATAGCTGGAATAGTAATCATATTATTGGAAGATTGATGTTATTTGAACTCAGTAGACATAGCGATCATCATTATATGGCATCTCGCAAGTACCAGGTTTTAAGAAATATGGATGAGGCGCCACAAATGCCTACGGGTTATCCTGGCATGATCATCCTTTCTCTCTTCCCACCTCTTTGGTTCAAAATTATGCATCAGCAGATGCGCAAGTACAGCCTTTTGCCCAATAATTAAGGCTCCGTTTAAAATGTCGTACCTTGCAGTCCATTATGAGTACGAATTTTAAAGAATTAGGCTTAATCGAGCCTATCCTATTAGCCCTTTTCGAAGAAGGCTATACGACCCCAACGCCTATTCAAGCGCAGTCCATCCCTATTATATTAGAAGGAAAAGACTTACTTGGTTGCGCACAAACCGGCACAGGTAAAACTGCCGCTTTTACCCTTCCTATTATCCAGTTATTGTTACAACATAAGCCTGCAGAGAGGCGCAAAAAAATTAGAACATTAATTGTTACGCCAACACGCGAATTGGCTATTCAGATTGCCGAAAATTTTGAAGCATATGGTAGACACACTCCATTGAATTGCACTGTTATTTTTGGTGGCGTAGGTCA
The DNA here is from genome assembly GCA_943323935.2 of Bifidobacterium breve. Next base: position 1,401 of record CALPJR020000072.1, on the reverse strand, counting down.
GGGACCTCAGGTGACCGCACTAAGAAATGGTGTGGATGTGGTGATTGCTACACCAGGTCGTTTACTGGATTTAATGAATCAAGGTCATCTTAGTTTAAGAGATGTTGAATTTTTTGTTTTAGATGAGGCCGATCGTATGTTAGACATGGGATTTGTGCATGATATCAAAAAACTATTAGCAGTCTTACCAAAGAAAAGACAATCGCTATTTTTCTCTGCAACGATGCCTTCTGAAATTGTAAGTTTAGCAAATGCTATTTTAAATAAACCAAGCTCAGTATCAGTTACGCCGGTTTCTTCAACGGTGGAAATCATTGAACAATCGGTTTATTTTGTAGATAAAGTCAATAAGAATTCATTGTTAATGGAATTGTTGAAAGACCAGAATATTAAAAATGTATTGGTGTTTACAAGAACCAAACATGGTGCAGACAAAGTGGTCAACCTATTGGTAAAAAATAATGTTTCTGCAGAAGCCATTCATGGAAATAAATCTCAAAATGCAAGACAAAGGGCATTAAGTAATTTTAAAGACCAATCCACCAGGGTATTGGTTGCCACTGATATTGCTGCAAGAGGGATTGACGTAGATGAATTAGCGCATGTGATTAATTTTGAGATTCCGAATATTCCAGAAACTTATGTGCACCGAATTGGAAGAACAGGAAGGGCTGGTGCATCAGGCGCAGCATACTCATTTTGTGATTATGAAGAAAAAGTATTCTTAAAAGATATTGAAAAGCTGATTGGCAAATCCATCCCAGTGATCGAAAGCCATCCTTACCCAATGCAGCAGTTTCACGCAAATAAAACCTCAAAAGACGCAGGTTGGGGCAAGCCCAATAACACCAGAGGAAGAGCACCAAGAGAAGGTGGAGCCAATGGAGGTCAGAATGGAGGACAAAAAAGACGTTTTCCTAATTCAAAACCGACTAGGTAATATTATCTTTGAGATAATTACCTAAATCGTTTTTCTATGAAAAAAATGTTGACTGGCTTTTTTTGTCTTATCACTCTTTTTACTAATCCCCTATTTGCACAAGAACGTCCTATTGCAAAAACAGACCTGTTAAGCAGCGCGAAGTTAATGGACCTTCAATTCACAGATCCTGAAATTGATTCCTTATTCAATGATGTGATAGACAATTTGGCAAACTATAAATCCATGCATGGATTGTCTTTGAATAATAGTACGCCACTCAGTCTTTGGCATACAGCGATCCTTCCAGGAATGAAATTGAATAAAGTTCAAAAGCCTATCATTTGGGACGCACCTACTTCTGTTACAATTCCAACTAATAAAAATGAGCTTGCTTTTTACTCAATAGAACAATTGGCTTTTTTAATTAAAAATAAAAAAATCAGTTCGATTGAATTAACGCAATTCTTTATTGATAGAAT
>CALPJR020000071.1 GCA_943323935.2 Bifidobacterium breve | reverse complement strand
TATTTAAAAATTCTTGCTTCTCTTGTCCATAAGTCCATGATACCACCCTCGTTCACTAAGTCGTCACTCACACTCAAGATAAAACATGCATGTGGTTGAGGACGCTCATATGCGCTTGTTGAACGCTTTAATTTTTTGTCAGTTGGGTCTACATAATAGTGCCCTTGTGCGCCACCAGTAATACCATAGCTTTCGTGCAAACCCGTATTAAACCATTGTGGCGAGTTTGGCACACATGCTTGGTTTAAAATACTATAAACTAATTCTTCGTAAAATACTTGTGCATCGTTTGCTGTTGAGAAATAGCCATAACGCTCTCCCCACACTCTCCAACAATTCGCCATACGATGCGCCACTTGTTTGACTGTAGTTTCTCTACCCAAAGAACCATCGGCTTGAGGTACACCCGCTTTTCTGAAATATTTTTGTGCAAGGATGTCCGTTGCAATTTGGCTCCATTGTTTAGGCACTTCCACATTCGTCATTTCGAATACTTTCTCTCCATTCGGGTTTTTGATTACACTATCTCTGTAATCATACTCGAATTGATCGAATGGACTCACGCCATCGATGGTGAATTTGCGCTTAAATTCTAAGCCTTTTTTTGTTTTTGTGTTAGCCATGGTCTAATTCAATTTTTATAGTAATTACGTGGTCCCCCGGAGAGATTTTAAAAAGCTATACGGGTAGACGAAAATATTGTTCTATGTTGAGACTTTGGCAACTGAAATATCAACAGATGTGGAAAATCAATGTGAACAATTTCAAACCGGCTATCCCGGTTGAATTTGACGATTTATCCCCAGCCATTGTTAGTTTCTTGAGAAAAAAAAGCTTGATTAACCGTTTTTTTTTGTATATCAAAAGTAAGTCAAGGATTATATGGCTAAAATAGATAATTTTGTGGCAGATGAGCAACCAAGTATATCAAAATATCCTAGATAAAAAAACAAAACAACAAAAGGCATTTGCAGTCCTAATAGACCCTGACAAGCTTGATGATGTTGATTTACAGAAGACAATAGATCTTGCTGTACAATTTAAAATAGACTTTATTTTTGTAGGTGGTAGCTTAGTGGTGACGGATACTTTAGACCAAGTAGTCGCTCAAATCAAAAAGGCCTGTGCTATACCAGTTGTGCTTTTCCCTGGATCCCCAGACCAGATCACCCCAAAGGCGGATGCCTTATTGTACCTTTCTTTGATTTCTGGAAGAAACCCTGAATTACTCATTGGCCAACATGTCATTAGTGCCCCATTTGTTAGACAAAGTGGATTAGAGATTATACCTGTCGGTTATATGTTAATTGATGGTGGATCCCCAACCACAGTGTCTTATATTTCCAATACCAACCCTATTCCTGCGAATAAAAATGATATTGCAGCTTGTACCGCCATGGCAGGTGAGATGCTAGGCTTGAAGGTGATTTATATGGATGCAGGCAGTGGTGCAAGAAATGCCATTCCTACAAGCATGATCCAACAGGTTGCAAAGCATGTAAAAGCACCCATCATTGTTGGTGGTGGTATCACTACGCCCGAAAAAGCAATTGAAAACTGCAAAGCAGGCGCGGATATTATCGTCGTTGGAAATGCTATTGAAAAAGATCCGCTCTTAATCCAAATGATTGCAGATGCAATTCATGGTTTGAATTAAGCCCAATTAGAAACTCATCATTTCTTTAAATTTCACAGTTTGGCGTCTGCTGATCTCAATTTTTTCTCCTCCTTTTAATTCTACTAATAAGCCTCCATTAAAGTAAGGTTCAATTTTTTCGATCCAATGTAGATTGATGATATGTTTGCGGTTGGCTCTAAAAAATACACGATCGTCCAGTCTTTCTTCTAATGCATTCAGCGATTTTAAGATGAGTGGTTTGTTGGTAGAAAAATACACTTTCGCGTAATTGCCCACACTTTCAAACAATCTAATTTCAGCTAATTTCACAAACCAGCAACGTTCTCCGTCTTTTACAAACACCTGGTCTACTTCTGTTAATGGCCCTCTGCTTACACCCAATAAACTTGCTTGTTCAAGCGCAATTTCTGATTGTAATTTTTGAATCGCATCGGCTAGTCTTTTAGGATCAATTGGTTTTAATAAATAGTCCAAGGCGTTCACCTCAAAAGCTTTCAACGCAAACTCGTCATAAGCTGTGGTAAAGATAACACGTGGAGATTTTTCAATTTCAGCCAATAAATCAAAACCAGTTTTGCCTGGCATTTGTATATCTAAAAAAATAAGATCTGGTCTTGATAAATCAATTTTCTCTACCGCTTCATCTACATTACTTGCTTCATCAATGATAGAAATATCTGGATATTGTTCCAGTAATTTTTTCAACTCGTTACGTGCTAGTCTTTCGTCGTCAATAATAATTGCTTTGATGGGCATGGGGTACTATTTTTTACTATGAGGCAATTGGGATAATTAATTTAGCGGTTACCTGTGTTGGTTGGCTTTGATAGATTTCAAATGCAGCGTTTCCGCGATATAGAATATTCAATCTATTTTTTGTGCTCTGTAAACCAAATCCATCACGGCCTACTTCCTGATCTAATACACCCGTATTTTGAACCATCAATAAATGTTTGTTGTCCTCGTAGGTAGAAATAATTTTAATCAAACAGTTGCCAGGCTGCTTGCCTAGGCCATGTTTAATCGCATTCTCCACTAAGGTTTGTAACATCATCGGTGGCATTTGATTGTTGCGTGTATTGTCATCAATGGCATATTCCACAATCAATCTATCTGCAAATCTGATATATTCCAAAGCAAGATAATCCTTGACAATATTTAATTCTTTTTCCAAACTCGTGACTTCGGACTGGTCTGCTTGAATACTGCTTCTTAAAATATTACTCAACTCTGTGATGGCTTGTCTTGCACGTTGTGGATCCTCATCTACCAATGCTCTAATACTGTTTAGTGCATTGAAAATAAAATGCGGATTCATTTGAGACTTAATGGTCTTAAGTTGTAATTCCTTAATTAAACTTTCAAGTTTGACTTTTTGAATGGCTTCGGAATTTGTGAACTCAATATAATGCCATAAAATATAAATAGATACCCATACAAAAATAATAGGCGTATCAATGACCAAACTAATTAAAAAACGTCTTTCTAAAGTTACTTTTCTGGTAGCATCATAAAATTTTAAAATTTCGACTGCATAACTTGTCAAAAAGCTATACACACTTGCAAAGGTCAATAATAATGCAAGTAGCTGTCCCCATTTAAAAGTAGGCATGGGAGGATGCAGTGATAAAGCCAGCAGCGCCTTTCTAAACAAATGCGTGACAATAATGCCTAATAAAACATTCGCAATTAAACGCGGATAAAAAACAGCGCTTAGTTGTTTCTCGAGCATGTAGGAGAAAAAGATAATGGTCAAGCCATAAGTCATCCAACCTCCTATCTGACAGATCCAATAAATTGATTGATGTTTTTTCACCTTTCAAATTTAAACCCTATAAGACGATATTGGGTTAATTTATTGGATTAATGGTCAAATTGATGTTTCATCGGCAATCTCAAATAAGATGCAACTTTTGGCTTAAATTTATGTTATTAACTTACTTTTACAAGACTAAAAACGGAGCATTTTGATTGAGGCAGGACCATTATTGAAGCATATAGATACCCCAGATGACCTAAAAAAGGTTTCTAGGGAGAAGTTACACCAGGTATGCGATGAATTACGTCAGTATATTATTGATATCGTGAGTGTGCATGGAGGTCATTTTGCCGCCAGTCTTGGTGTGGTAGAATTAAGTGTTGCATTGCATTATGTATACAATACACCTTATGATCAATTGGTTTGGGACGTAGGCCATCAGGCTTATGGTCACAAAATTTTGACTGGTCGCCGTGATGCATTTGTGACCAACAGAAAATACAAGGGATTAAGCGGCTTTCCTAAGCGAAGCGAAAGTCCATACGATACATTTGGCGTGGGTCACTCCTCTACTTCTATTTCGGCCGCACTAGGGATGTCCATGGCTGCTAAATACAAGGGCGAGGACAGGAAATCAGTTGCGATTATTGGGGATGGTTCTATGACTGCAGGTATGGCCTTCGAAGCCATGAACCATGCTGGTGTTGCAGATAGCGATGTCTTGATTATTTTGAATGATAACTGTATGAGTATCGACCCAAATGTGGGCGCGCTTAAAGAATATTTAACAGATATTAGTACCTCACCTACCTATAATAAGTTTAGAGACGAGTTATGGGAATTGATGGGCAAATTACCGATTGGAAAAACCTTTACAAGAGAGATGGCTTCCAAAGTAGAAGCTGGTTTGAAAGGGATGGTCTCAAAAAGTAGTAATTTATTTGAAGCACTTCAATTAAGATATTTTGGACCAATTGATGGGCATAATATCACCAACTTAGTGGATACATTAAGAGATTTAAGAGAAATTCCAGGACCTAAAATATTGCATATTCTAACTGTGAAAGGGAAAGGATATGAACTTGCAGAAAAAGACCAAACCAAATGGCATGCGCCAGGATTGTTTGATAAATTGACTGGAGAGATTATTAAGAAAAAAATTGAGACACCTCAGCCACCAAAATACCAAGACGTATTTGGATTAACTTTAGTTGAATTAGCAGAAATGAATCCAATGATCATGGGTGTCACACCTGCTATGCCAAGTGGCTCCTCTATGAAATTCATGATGGAAGCGATGCCTGATCGCGCATTTGATGTAGGCATCTGTGAACAACATGCGGTGACATTGAGCGCTGGTCTTGCTACACAAGGTGTGAAAGCTTTTTGTAATATTTATTCTTCCTTCATGCAACGCGCCTATGATCAAGTGATACATGATGTGGCATTGCAAAAATTACCTGTTATATTTTGTTTGGACCGTGCAGGATTGGTTGGAGAAGATGGACCAACGCACCATGGTTGTTATGATATTGCTTTCTTTAGATGTATCCCTAATTTAATTATTGCTGCGCCTATGAATGAGCAAGAATTAAGGAACATGATGTATACTGCTCAATTACCTTCAACTGATTTACCTTTTGTGATTCGTTATCCAAGAGGCGAAGGTGTGATGGTGGATTGGAAGAAGCCTTTCGAACAATTAGCGATAGGACAAGGACGCAGATTAAAAGAAGGTAAAGATGTGGCTATTCTTACTTTTGGACATCCAGGCAATAACGCACAAACTGCCATTCGCAATTTAAGACTCGAAGGCATTGATCCTGCGCATTATGATATGCGTTTTGTAAAACCACTCGATGAAGCATTATTGCATGAGGTATTCCAAAACTATGCACTGGTTGTGACTGTAGAAGATGCAACAGTTGTTGGTGGATTAGGTTCTGCTGTATTGGAATTCATGAATGCACATAATTACCATAGTCAAGTGCGCATTTTAGGCATACCTGATACGATTGTGGAACATGGTTCTGTAAAAGAATTACAACAAGAATGTCATTACGACGCTATGGCGATTGCCAATGCAGTAAAAAATCTTTTAGGAAAATCGGTGTTAGTAGAAGGATAATTAATTCAAGCTAGGATCAAAATCACCTTCATCTTCTGGTGCATCCGCAAATGTACTTTGATCAAATTTTGTTTCGTAAGAATCGGTTTGTTCAATGTATCCAGGTTCTAAATCATCCTCCCT
>CALPJR020000070.1 GCA_943323935.2 Bifidobacterium breve | reverse complement strand
GCTCTTGCCTACCTGGTACCTTGCGATGGCATAACTATGAATGCTCTCATTTTTTTTATCTGTATAAAAAACAAGCATCGTAGTCCTTCTTGCAGAAAGCCATTCTGCAGGCAAAAATGTTTTTAAAATGGGGTCCTCATTGTATTCTCTTGAAATAATGAGCCAACAATCTACCTTGGCTTCATCCATTAATTTAGGCAACAAATTGTCAATTCGATCTGCCAGTACCTCATTGATGGTTGCAGCTTGTTCTTTTACAGACAATACTTGTGCCTGTGTCGAGAAGACTAAAAGAAAGAGCGTGGTTGCAATTGTAAATTTTTTCATATCGGGAATCATTAAAATGGATAAATCTGGATGGTATATTGAATCTAGAATAAATTAACTACTAAATTTGCATCTATGCAAATTCATTTCAGATTTTTTCTTTTTTTATCGCTTTCCACACCCCTTCTAGCCTTAAGCCAAGTAAAACCTATACAACTATTTGATAGTAGTTTGCAAACAGTGATTGTGACAGCCAGTAAATCAAAGGAGAAAAGAATTGAATCCCCCATTGCGATTAGTGTATTAGGTAAGCAGCAGATTCAAGAAGCCAAAGCAGTAAGAATAGATTTTTTATTGAACAAGGTAAGTGGGGTCTTTATGCCCACCATTGGAAACGAACAGCATATGATGTCTATCAGGCAACCTGTTTCTTTAAAAGGATTGTACCTCTATTTAGAAGATGGATTACCAATTAGAACAAGTGGTTTGTTTAGCAATAATGCATTAATTGAAATCAATACAGCTGCCATTCAACAAATTGAAGTAATTAAGGGACCCGCCTCTGCATTATATGGTGCAGAAGCGATTGGTGGGGTGGTGAATTTTATACATGCACCAAGACCAACAAGCAACCATCTTTCAATTAGCAACCATATCAATAACAATGGCCTATTAAAAACTGACTTAGCTTGGAATAAAGCAGGTAAGAAATCTGGATGGGCGGTTTACCTAAGTCAAATTGGACAAAAAAATGGACAACTTGAATACAGCGATTATACTAAAACTGCCTTGAGCTTAAAAAGAGATTTTGCTTTTAAGAAAAAATGGACGGGGTATCAACAACTGCAATACATCCATTATGATGGGCAGATGACTGGCACAGTGGACAGCTTAAAATTTCAGGCAAGAAACTATAGTACCCAACAAAGTTTTACCTATCGAAAATTGGACTTGGTTCGTTTTAGACAAAACTTATCCTATGCATGGAGTGCAACACAGAAAACAACAGTGAACCTTTTATACCGCGGCAATACAATGGGTCAAAATCCAGCTTACTTAATTGCTGCAAGTTCCAATCCAACAAAGTTTAGAGGACAGATCAATTCAAATCGTTTTGACGCCTACGTATTTGATCTACAGCATCAGATTCAATTAAAAAAAATAAAATCAAAAATATTAATAGGTGGCTACATGGATGCGACAGAACAAGGCCTAGTTGCAAACTATATTGATATTTTTAAAGACACCAATATCAATAAATTTACAAGTTATACAAAGCGAGCCATTGACAGTTTGATTACCAACTACAGCACAACCATTTACAATAAAGCGGTCTATTTAAATTGGATTCAACCCATTACCAATCGTCTACGTGTCAATGCCACCTTGAGGTATGACCAGTTTAATTACCAATTTAAAAATAAGTTAGCTACTGGAACACCCTCTGCAAATAATGTATTTACCAATTGGGCGCCTAAGATTGGTTTAACCTACAATCAACTCAATTGGGGTGGCTATTTAAATTTTAGTAATGGTTTTGTGCCACCTCAAATCACCGAAATCTACAATGCCATTCGTGTGCCTTATTTATTACCTCAAAGTTTTTCAAACTATGAAATTGGATCTTGGATAAGCATCCCCAATGGTTATATCGAATGGTCCTTATACCAATTGAATGGCCGCAATGAAATAATTTCAGTCCGCCAAGCAGATGGCGTGAACCTGAATCAAAATACAGGTCAAACAAAACACTATGGGATAGAATACCAGCTGAAATATAATTTTAGTAAATTATTGCAATTCAATTTTAATGGTAGCAATGCAAAACATCTTTACGTCAATACCATTTTAAAGGGAACAGATATTAGCAATAAAGAAATGGTGGCTGCACCTCGTTTTTTTAGTAACCTGACTGTATTAAGTCAATGGAATAGCGCTTTAAGCTCATCTATTGAATGGCAACACCAGTCTAGTTATTTTATGGACGAGATCAATGCTACGCGCTACACTGGATTTGACGTGTTGAACCTAAGGGTGAATTATAGCATGAAAAAACACGAGTTCTGGTTGCAATGTTTAAACCTGACGGATCAATTTTATGCCAGCATGGCCACCAAAAACTTTAGTGTGCGAGGCAACAATGCCTATGCTTATTATTTAGGAGATAATAGGACACTCGCATTGGGTTGGAGATGGAACATCATTCCATAAAAAACGGGCGCTATTTGCGCCCGTTTTAAAATTATGTAACCCCTATTGAGTTTAATTATTATTTCCTCCTACTCTAATTGTAGCACCTCCCATTCTAATACCTCCACCTCTTTGCATTTCTTGCATTAACTTCTGCATATTTTCTTGGAACTGAACCCTATTCATTTTGTCACCCTTAGTTGGTGCAACCAATTCCTTTTTTGGATACTTCGCACTCACTTCCACAGCTGTTGTTACAGTTGCGCCATTGTCTTGATCTATTTCCATAATCACACCTGGCAAGCCGCTGTAATTATCTGGACCAAAAGACACAGGGATATTCTCGGCATACCAAACCACCAATTCAGTTTCTTTTGGAGCTCTTGGAGTATTCGCTGTTGTATCGGTATTGTTTTCACCACCTCTTCCCATGCTAACACGCATACGCATTTGAGGCGCCGTAATCATGGTCGTTGCTTTTTTACACAACTGTTTTGCAATCGTTTTTGTTTCCTCTGATAGTTTCCATTTGTATTGCTTCAATGAATCAATAATTAAAAATTCTTTTTCAAAAAATGCGCGTTCTTCATATTGCATTTGTTTTGCCATATCAGTGTAGGTATTTGCAGTTGGCATTCTAAAATTCATACGCATACCACCACCGCCTCCACCGCCAGCATTGGCAAACGGGTCTGGTGCTTCATCGTCTACCACTGATCTAAATAAACTAACAGACTCATTAAAAATTAATTCAAACTTATCTGTTCTAAATTCTGGCACCATGGACTTCATTTGAGGATCGGGCAGGTTACGATGCATGTTAATCTTACGCTCATAACTAATTTTCCCTTCCTTCATTTGCGCCTTAGCTGTTGTTGTTATACTTGTGAATGCAATCAACAATCCAAATACTAATTGTATTTTTTTCATAAATGAATATTTACTTTATTTTAATTGATCCTAATTTATTTACACTTCTAAAAATAAGTGATTTTACATTCTAATCATCATGCCTCCAGCTCTTGCACCACCAGCTAATCCAGATTTTTGTAAACTATAAGTGAAAGTCAACATAAAATACTGACTAATTACATTATAAGATCTGTCTACAATCTGATTCTGTGATACGTTTCGGTTAATACCAATATTCTTATTCAATAAGTCAAAGGCGCTCATCTTAATTTCTGCTCTCTTGTTTTTTAAGAAAAATTTAGAAAAGCTTGCATTCCAAATTGGGATTGATGTATTAAATCCCTCTGCACGACCTGTGTTAATGGCATAGTTAAAGGATTGATTCAATACAATATTAAAAGGCAAGTAATTGGTCATGTCTGCGCCAAAAACTTTTGTTAAAAAGTTGGTGTTCAAAGTTGGATTCACTTCATTCGATGTTTGACTGAAGGAATAACGTGCAGTCAAATTGATATCAATGACATCATCTACGATATAGGTATAGGACATACTAGGTCCAGTAGATTTTGTCACGATGGTATTTAAAATACCATTTGCATAAGAGATATTGTTGTTCAATCCAGCATTCAAGCCAAAACTAAGTCTTGATTTTAATTTTTTGATACCAAAGCCATAATTCATAGAACCATTGATTCTATAGGCTCCATTGACATTGACTGGCCTTGTAAGAATGGTTCTATTTGGTAAAACGCTATCGTAATTAACTATAGAGTTATTGGTCGTAGAAGCATTCAATGTAGAAAAGAAACTTTTACCTGCTAAAATTTTAGAACTGAAAAAACGAATATTTAAATTATGTACATAACTTCTTTTCAAATCTGGATTACCAATAGATTGTCTGTTAATATTGCTTTGATCCAATACCGGTTGCAATTGAGTGATCGATGGTTGATTTGTGGATGTACGATAGTCTACATTTAAATTTTTTGTTTGAGAGAAATTATATCTAAATGTAGCATTAGGTAAGATGTCTTGAAAACTTTGACTCAGTTTTGTTTTTGCACTGATGTTCTCGCCGTCTAACACCGCTTTTTGTAAAGAAACTCCTGTGGAGAAATTATATTTTTTTTGATTGGACCTATAGCTCATCCCTCCACCAGAATAGGTATACTCACTATTAAATTCATTGGTTAAACGCGTGTTCAATAAATCATACCTATCTGTGGCGTCGTTACGATCAAAAATTCTTCTGCTAGAAGACCCAATACTTTTACTTAAATATGTATTGAACTCTAATAATGATTTTTTACCCAATGGTTCTGTATATATTAAATTAGCAGAATAGCTTGAGTTCTCTCCTTTACGCGTATTTTGTTGATCTAAAATTGAATCGTTCGTAAGCTTATTATTTAAATAAGATAATTGTTCTGTAAACTGATTCCCAGTTGAATTAGAGCGATTGAAGCTTTGTGTGATTGTAGAAGAAAGTGTACGTCCTTTTTTAGCAAACTTTTTTCTCAATAACAAAGTACTTGCTGCATTGACTGCATCGGATGCGCTAGAAGCCACTGTGGTATTGCTATTAAGCAAGTTGCCATTTGTTAAATAGGTTTGTGTAGAGTCTTCGCTATAATTAGTGGTTTGTTGCAAACCCAAGCTTGGTGTAAATCTAAATGAAAAATTGTCGCTTACTTTATGATCGATCGTGCTTCCAAAACTTTGTTGTTTATTGCCCGCAATTGAATTAGAATTAGAAATTCTATTGAATGCATTACCAGGTGTAAGGTTCTGTGTAAAAGAACTACTAATATTATTTCTTGTGACATCACTCACAGAAAGATTGGCATTGAATTCGGTTTTTTTATCGTTGAATAAATTTGAATAGTTGCCTCCTATAGAGTAGGTATCTGCAATACCTTGCGCATTGGCATCTGTTTCGCCAGAACCACCGCTAAAATTAACGGTTACACCTCCGCCGGCGCCTGGTCTACCTCCGCCACCTCCCGAAAAATTAATGATGTTTCGGCCCGAAAAATTTTGTCTATTGGTATTATTCGCACCGCCAATGGCAGAAAATTGTTCTTCATTATTAATTACGTTCACATTGCCTTGTGCATCAAATACACTTGGTGTACCCGCGCCCGCATTCAATTTACCAAAAGTAGATTTGTTGCGGTCTTTTTTCAATTTTAAATTAATCGCTGTTTCTTCTGAACCGTCATCAATACCTGTGAACATGGCTTGGTCAGACTTACGATCGTACACTTGAATTTTATCTACCGCATCTGCAGGTAAATTTTTAGTAGCCATCATCGGATC
>CALPJR020000069.1 GCA_943323935.2 Bifidobacterium breve | reverse complement strand
GTTTGGAATAAACCTGCTACAAGTATGTTTGATTTTAGAATCTTCTTCTAAGGATTGGATAATTTGATGCCACTTATCTTCACTAAAGTCTTCAACGACTGCTGTCTTAATGGCGTCTGTATTAAAGTAAGTGGATAATCTTTCTTTCGTTGCTTCTGGATGAAATTGAACACCAATCATCTTGTCACTAAATGCAACTGCCATCAGTGCCCTTTCATAAGGTAGTTGAGGTCTTATTTTTTCTAATGCAATGATGGTGGCCCCCATGGATTCAATTTTTTCATCATTGGGTTCAGTAATCTGATACATGCGACTCTCCAAAGCAAAAAATGGATCAGGTAATGCTTCAAAAATGGCATGATCCGCAGTTGGATGGATAGGAAGAATGCCAAGTTGCTTAGATTTTCTTAAACCCACTTTCCCAATTTCAAAATGTCTACAAGCGATTTGAAAACTGTGGCATATTAAAAGGACAGGTTTTTTTTGCGCATACATTTGGTCTAACCATTTGCAATAAGCCATATCCCAAGCTGTGGTATGCGTGTCTAAAGGAGAACCAGGACCGCCCGAGGAAAGGTATAAATCATAAGTATCGTCTGGTAATGCATGCTTAACTCGAACATCAAATACGGTTGTAATGATTGAGATAGATTGCTTTTTACTCCAATCATCTAGTATATCCATAATACAATCCATCCCTACATTAGCACTGCCATCATAAAGGTCTAGTATAGCAATATGAATAGGATTGGATTGCGACATTATAAATAGTTCAAATTAGTTTTTGGACTCAACTGCAATAAGGTCTCATACATTAATTGTATGGTATCCACGATATCTTTTTTATGAATCATTTCTACTGTAGTGTGCATATACCTTAGTGGAATAGATATCAATACAGAAGGGCATCCGTCATTGGCATAAGCAAAGCTGTCTGTGTCTGTTCCTGTACTTCTGCTAAGTGTTCTAAATTGTACTGGAATTTTTTTATTTTTTGCTGTTTCTTCTACGATCGCCAATAATTTATTGTGGATCGCTGGTGCATATGCCAATGAAGGGCCTTTACCACATTGGATATCGCCTTCGATTGCTTTGTTGATCATTGGGGTATGGGTATCATGTGTTACGTCTGTCACAATGGCTATATTGGGCTTAATTCTTCTAGCAATCATCTCGGCACCTCTTAAACCAATTTCTTCTTGTACTGCATTGACAATGTATAAGCCAAATGGTAATTTCTTTTTATTTTCTTTCAGCATCCTTGCAACTTCTGCAATCATGAATCCACCAATTCTATTATCAAATGCTCTACCAATGATAAAGTCATGTGCTAATTCATCAAAGCCTTCTTCATAAGTTACTACTGCGCCAATATGAATGCCTAATGCTTCTACTTCTTTTTTGGATCTTGCGCCGCAATCTAATGTTAGATTATCTACTTTAGGTTGTGGTTCTTTTTGTTCTGGATTGCTCAATCTTGTATGAATTGCAGGCCATCCAAACACTGCTTTTATAGGCCCTTTTTTTCCATGGATCCAAACACGCATAGAAGGCGCAATTTGATGATCCACTCCACCATTGCGTTTAAGGTAGATCAAACCTTGATCACTAACATAATTGACAAACCAACTAATTTCATCCGCATGTGCTTCAATCACCACTTTAAATGGTGCATCTGGATTGATGACACCCACTGCTGTACCATATGGGTCCGAAAAAGTGGTATCCACATATTGCGTCAAGTAATTCAACCAAATTTTTTGGCCACTACTTTCAAAACCAACTGGTGAAGGATTGTTGATATACTCCTTTAAAAATTGGTATGCTTTTGGGTCTAGTAAATCTTTTTTCTTAGAGTTACTTACTTTATTCGTACTTGCTTTTTTTGTTGTTGTTTTTGCCATAGTTCGTTTAATTATAACCCTTGCAAGATACTACATTCTGTATTTATTAATACATTTGTAGCAAACCTAGGGAGTATGCAAGGAGAAAGCTGGAACATGGAGGATTTAAAAGGATTGGGACCCTCCAATTTCTTACCAATGGCCTTGTCACTCATGCAATACCAAGCAACAAATAATGCGGTATATAGGGAATGGATTGAATCTATGAAGGTAGACTTAGACATGGTAAAAAGTCTCGAAGAAATACCATTCTTGCCAATTCATTTTTTTAAGACGCATGCTATTTATACTGGATTGGAATGTCCAAGTTTTTATTTTGAAAGCAGTGGCACCACGCAGGATAAGGTGAGTAAACATTTTGTAAAAGACCTTCATGTCTATGAACAAAGTTTTATGGAATGCTTTCATCAATTCTATGGGGCACCACAAGACTATTGCATACTTGGTTTATTACCCAATTATTTAGAGCGACAACATTCCTCTTTGGTGTATATGACCCAACACTTAATCCAAGCAAGTAAAGATGCAAGAAGTGGATTTTACTTATATGACTTTGAAAACTTGAATCATACTTTGGCGACCCTGGAAAAAGAACAACAAAAAACTTTATTAATAGGAGTGAGTTTTGCCTTAATGGATTTTGCAGATGCCTATCCTCAAAAATTGAAACATACCTTGGTGATGGAGACGGGAGGAATGAAAGGCAGAAAGCAAGAATTAACCAAGCCTGCATTACATGCTTATTTAGCTAATGGATTCGGTGTTCAAGCCATCCATTCAGAATATGGTATGACAGAATTATTAAGTCAAGCCTATTCCAAAGGGGATGGTATTTATACTTGTCCACCTTGGATGAAAGTATTTGTCGCGGACGAATCAGATCCAACCGAATTGAGTACAACTGGCAGAGGCGTTTTACATATCATTGACATGGCAAATGAGCATAGTTGTGCATTTATTGCCACAGAAGATATTGGGGTAGTGCATCCAGACGGAAGCTTTGAAGTCATTGGAAGACTAGACCAAAGTGCAAGAAGGGGTTGTAGCTTACTGGTTGTTTAAAATCAATCCTTTCATCGAATCAATAAAAACAGGATTGATATTATAATTGTATATTCTTTTATCTGTTTCTTCTCTTTGTTTTACAATTAATAAGGCGCTTGCTCTAGTAGCCAATTTAAATTTCTGATTGATTCTTAAGAAATAATCACTGCGACATTTATTTTGAGTGATGTTGTCTTTTTGTTGAACCCCAATAATTTTATTAATCGCTTTGATACTTATTTGTTCATTCTTGATTTGTAATTCATAGATCGATTGAATTAATTCTTTCTCTATGGATGTCAATGCGCTAAAGAAGTTTTTATATAAAATAGATTGGATTTCTATTGGTGTATTCTTTTTTCTGATTTTCTTATTATAAAAAGAGTAAAGAACTAATACTAAGAATATAATAAAAACGTTACCTATGATCGGTCTCCCAGGTTCTATATTTTTTAGTAAAGACACGAAGAAATTATTTGAATAAATAGGTTGTGCATTTGGATCAACAAAGTCTTTACTATTTAGCTCAATGGATTCATATTGTAAAGCGCCATTATGCTCGATACGAATTAAGTAAAATCGTTCACCCATAACAAATTGATACAAATGTTCAGGAAGCCCTTTGTATAATTTGAGCCATTTTTCCCTGAATTCAGCCTGCTTGTCTTTAACAAGACTGCCATATTGATTGGTTGAAAAATTAAGCCAATACATTTCTAAGTCCGAATGAAAAACCAAGTAAGGACCGAATGTAGTTTTTAAATCCACACTTTTTTGTAAAAGCTCTTTTAAAGTAGGGTTAATTTTGCCTAAATTTTGCCAAGATTTTTCTTTAAAATCAAAAACTCTACAGGTGTCAGAATAAGATGTATTAAGAGAAGCTGGGAAGTCCAGTTGATGAATTGAGTTGGATAAATAGAATTTACCATTGAATTCATCTATGTAAAACAAGATGCCTTTGTCTTTACTTTGGTATACTGGCATCCCTTTCTTTGTACTAAGGAGTTCCCATTCATTTGTTTTGGTACTAAAAAAGGTAAAATAGTCTTTGATTTTCCAAAATCCAGTTCCACCTATCTTAAAAAGAGTGTCCTTGTAAAAGAAGTTAATGCTGCCAAAATTGGATCCAAAATAAAAAGTAGAATCTAGTCTGATGAATTCATACTTGCTTTTTCCTTGTTTTTTAATTTTGTATAGTCTACCAGATCCCAATAATTGCAAATAGACTTGATCCTTCTTTTTTATAATACTGGTTCCATTGGCTAATTTATTAGGTACCCCAAATTTTAGGTTATCCTTAAACAAATCCAGGCTAAGGTCATTGACAGAATCAGATGTGATAAAATCTAATAAGGCATGCTCAGCCAAAGAAAGCTGTTTACTATTTATATCAGACTGCCCAAAGCTGTAAAAACTAACATTTAAAAATATAAATAGTATGGTTCCGATTTTTTGATGCATGATTCAAAATTATATAAATTTTTTATATAAAAATTATTTAATGCAAAAATCATTAATTTAATATTTTATTAATATATAAAGTATTATAATACATACATTAATATGTAAAAAAGTCTTTTCACAACTAAGTTTATGAATTGTTTGGTAAGTGACTACATTCCATGTCATATTTACATTAGCGACTATTACAAATTAAAGAAATATAATATATAAAGATTTTATCCTTTGGGGGAAGGATAATTGGGGTGATCGGGATTCGTCTTGGTTGCCCCAACTTTTTTTACAAGTATGACCCCCAGCACTACAAATACAGTTCCCAAGATCTGTTCCCAACTAAATGCTTCATTCAAGACCCATCTTGCCTGAAACAGGGTCGAAACAGGCCCAATACTTGTGATGATGGCTAAATCATTGCTCCCAATCCTTTTCATCCCGCCGCTCATTAAAAAGGAGGGAATCACTGTACCTATAATTGCAAGCGCAATCACATAGAATAGACTACTAGAATACAAGATGGGCATGTCTACAATAGAAGCGATGCCTTGCTGATGTGTAACAAAGTAATGTATAAAAATACCCACACTGGCTGCCAACATGGACAGGCTCGTAAATTGAGGGGCCCCTATTTTTGGTATAATTTTTCCTGCCCCGACTAAGTAAAATGCAAAGGTAATAGCACATAGCAGGATCATCCAAGTACCAAAAAAGAACATTTTTGTATCTGGTATTTGATTCAATTCGCCCCAATAAGCAAGCCCAATGCCGAGGTAAGTAATTAGAATGGCAAGCCATTGTCTTTTAGTAATGGCCACTTTAAAAATCAATAAATTCAACAACACAGCAAGGGTTGGATAGATAAATAGAATAATCCTTTCAATACTTGCAGAAACATATTGTAATCCTATAAAATCAAATAGGCTACTCATATAGTATCCAAGTAAACCTATTAGACATGCGGCAAAATAGGTAGATGCTTTTACTTTTTTGATTTGTTGATTTGCAAAAAAATACCACATTGCAGCAGCATAGAATGGTAAAGCAAACAACATGCGTAACGTTAACAAGCTGCTTGCATCAATATTGGTTGTTTTAAAACAAAGTTTGATCAAAATGGCTTTGGTGGAGAATAGTATCGTGCCTAGGACTGCCCAGAGAAACCCTTGATTGTATAGTTTAGTCCTTTTCATTCGATTTTGACAAAAATACAGGTTGATTTAGATAGTTAAACCCTTTCTTTTACACATTCATTTGAATTGCTTTAAACCTTAATGATTAATTTGCAATATGTTTTTAAT
>CALPJR020000068.1 GCA_943323935.2 Bifidobacterium breve | reverse complement strand
GGTTTGTTTTGCAGCCCAATCTTTTGCAGCTTGTATCGTCAATGGGTGCACAATCGCATTGAGTAGTTGTAATTGGAAAGGATCATTGAAAACAATGGATGCTAATTTTTCTTTATCTAATCCAGACTCATTATATATATCCGTTCCAAATTGTTCAATCAATTTTGCTTTAATTACTGGACTGGTTTGCATAATACGCTTGGCTTCATCATCGGCATTGAACACAGGTATACCTATGGTTGCAAATACTTTTGCGACCACCGATTTCCCTGAACCAATCCCTCCTGTTAAACCAATCATTGTTGTCATATGCTTGTCAAAAAAAAATCCGAAATCAGTTTCCAATTTTTATGGAGTCTAATTTCGGATTGTATCATTTAAATAATTGTCTTATTTGTTGATTGCTTGAGACCACTCTAAGCTAATAGAAGATCTTTCGATCTTTAAATAACTTCCTGGGCTCACTTCCAATTGAATGGTATTGTCTTCGTTTACTTTATTGATTGTACCATGGATACCAGCAATGGTAACGACTTTATCACCCTTTTGCATTGTATCAATAAACTTCTTTTGCTCTTTTGCTTTTTTAGCTTGTGGACGTATCATGAAAAACCAGAAAACCAAGATAATACCACCTAACATGATCAATTGAAAAGTTCCACCTTGTTGTGGCGCTTGTAATAAAATTTGTGTCATTTTGTTTTGTTTATGTTTTAAACTTGAATACAAAGATAGTGTAAACCAATTACTTTGCTTTGTGACTTACCTTTTGAATTTTACCGTTGGCTACTAATTCTTTGTGAATACTATCCAAAATTCCATTGACAAAATGGCCACTTTGTTCGGTACTATATTCCTTAGCAAGGTCAATGTATTCGTTGATAGACACTTTTGTAGGGATGGTATCAAAATAAAGCAATTCACATACGCCTAATCTTAATAAAATCATATCAATAACAGCAATACGTTCCGGATCCCAGTTATTTAATTTAGGTACAATCAGCGACTCAGTCACATCCTTTTTTTCAATGGTTGTTCGCAATAAATCTTTTGCAAATTTCATCTTCTCATCTCCTACTACATCTAAGAAATCAACTGAACCTGGCTTTTGAAAATAATTCAACATAAAACCAATAATCATATCCCCATCATCGTCCCAGTTGGAAAAATGTGATTCAATCGTTTCAATGGCATTCGTTGATTTTAAAATAAGTTCTCCAAAAATGAACTTTAAAATGGCAGATTCTTTGGACTTATCTCGGTTTTCTTCAAGAATATAAGACTGGTAATCGGGGGATTCCACCAATTGACGGAAAATAGATTTGACCATATCCTTGTCAATCCATTGTTGTGGCTTGATGATATCGATGGCTTTTTTGAATTTTTCGGATTCTAGGGTTTGCCAAACAATGCTGTTCCCAGCTAATTTGATATTGACAGCTAAATCTGCTTGATTTGGAAGGTTTTTGGAGGCTCTTTGCAAGGCCTCAATCTCTGCATAACTTGCAATTTGGTGCACTAAATGAACTAGGTAAACGAATAAATTACGGGTCTTGTCAAACTCTTTTTGAAGTAAACTAGCTGCTGTTTCAACATTTTGAGCGTCTAGCATGTACATGACCTGCATTACTTTTATTCGGATATTTCTTCTGTTCATCATAATTATAAGAGCTATTGGGGTGGCAAATCTATAATAAAAATGCTTAAAACTGACATTTTTGGCATTAATTTGCTTCCTTATAACAAAATAACAACCAGAACTGAAATTTTGACCTATCTACTTGCATTAAAGGCAGATGGCATGGTTATGGTTGTTATCATTATACTTATATTAATCAATTAAAAAGATAAACTATGGCTAAGAGTTCAGCAAAAAAATTAAACATTACCCCGCTACATGACAGAGTAATTGTGATGCCTGCCGCTGCTGAAGAGAAGACAGCTGGTGGAATCATCATCCCAGACACTGCAAAAGAGAAGCCACAACGTGGAACAGTTGTAGCTGCTGGTCCTGGTAAAAAGGATGAGCCTGTAACAGTTAAAGTGGGTGAAACAGTTTTATACGGCAAGTATGCTGGTACTGAAATTCAAATTGAAGGTCAAGACCTATTGATCATGCGTGAAAGCGATATTTTAGCAATTGTATAATTGTTAGGAAGTAAGAAATTTATTTAAGAATTTAAAAACAACTGAATATGTCTAAAATGATTTTTTTCGACTTAGAAGCGAGAAATAAAATGAAAAAAGGTGTTGACACATTAGCCAACGCTGTGAAAGTAACTTTAGGACCAAAGGGTCGTAACGTTGTTATTGAAAAGAAATTCGGATCACCTTCTATTACAAAGGATGGTGTTTCTGTTGCAAAAGAAATCGACTTAGAAGATCCAATCGAAAACATTGGTGCTCAAATGGTAAAAGAAGTAGCAAGCAAAACCGCTGATCAAGCTGGTGATGGAACAACTACGGCTACTGTATTAGCACAAGCAATTATTGGAGAAGGTTTAAGAAACGTGACTGCAGGTGCAAATCCAATGGATTTGAAACGCGGTATCGATAAAGCAGTTGAAAAAGTAGTAGGAAGTTTAAAAGCACAATCTCAAACTGTTGGTAACGACGCTAAAAAGATTGAGCAAGTAGCTTCTATTTCTGCAAACAACGATAATGAAATTGGAAAATTAATTGCCCTTGCAATGAGCAAAGTGGGTAAAGAAGGTGTGATCACAGTAGAAGAAGCAAAAGGTACTGATACAACAGTAGATGTTGTAGAAGGTATGCAATTCGATCGTGGATATGTTTCTCCATACTTCGTTACAAACAGCGAAAAAATGGAAGCTGAAATGCAAAATCCTTATATCTTAATTTATGATAAGAAGATTTCAGCAATGAAAGACATCTTACACATTTTAGAGAAAGTAGCACAAACAAGTCGTCCATTGGTCATTATTGCAGAAGACTTAGAAGGTGAAGCAATGGCAACTTTGGTTGTGAATAAATTACGTGGCACTATTAAAGTAGCTGCTGTAAAAGCGCCAGGCTTTGGTGACAGAAGAAAAGAAATGTTAACTGATATTGCAATCCTAACTGCAGGTACTGTAATTAGCGAGGAGCAAGGATTCAAATTAGAGAACGCAGACTTATCTTATTTAGGTCAAGCATCTTCTATCACAATCGACAAAGACAATACCGTGATTGTTGGTGGTAAAGGTAAAAAAGCGGATATCACATCTCGTGTAAATCAAATCAAAGCGCAGATCGAGAATACCACTTCTGATTACGATAAAGAAAAATTACAAGAGCGTTTAGCAAAATTAAGTGGTGGTGTAGCTGTACTTTATGTAGGTGCTGCAACTGAAACTGAAATGAAAGAAAAGAAGGATCGTGTGGACGATGCTTTACACGCAACACGCGCTGCAGTAGAAGAAGGAATCGTACCAGGTGGTGGGGTTGCTTACATTCGTGCTGTAGCAAGTTTAGAAAAATTAAAAGGTGCTAACGAAGATGAGAATACTGGTATTCAAATTGTACGTCGTGCAATTGAAGAACCTCTTCGTCAAATTGTGAAGAATAGCGGTATCGAAGGTTCTATTGTTGTTCAAAGAATCAAAGAAGGTAAAGACGACTTTGGTTTCAATGCAAGAACAGAAGTGTTCGAAAACTTATTCAAAGCAGGTGTAATCGATCCTACTAAAGTAACAAGAGTTGCTTTAGAGAACGCAGCTTCTATCGCTTCTATGTTGTTAACAACTGAGTGTGTGATTGCTGACAAACCAAAACCAGAAGCTGCTCCACATGGTGGCGGCGCTCCTGATATGGGCGGAATGGGTTACTAGTCACTTTTAAGAAAGTATAAAAAAAGTCCTCCAAGCAATTGGAGGACTTTTTTGTTTTACCATTTTCGAAACTATTTTATAAAAATATAATTAAGCTGTAGTTGATTCTTTAGCAAAGAACAATTGGAATCCTTTGACCAATAACATTTGTGCAACACCATAAGTGGCCATGGTCACTAAACCAATATGGTCTATTGGACTTTGAGTAGACCAATAAAATTTATTAAAAGCAAGTACTGCATCCGAAGCTATAAAGAATAACATCCCTGGTGTCCAAAATAAATTAGCAATCGTTGTTGCTTGTTGATTCAACGAGGCTCTAACAGTATAGATTGCAGCAGTGGAGATTAAAAGCATGTACACTAAAATTGGATAAATTAAAGCACCCATAGCATCCTTCAAAAAGAAATACACAAATGCACAAAAAGCTGCTAACAATAAAATGGATACATACAATTTAGTTTTCGACTCCCCCATTTTTGGTTTCAATGGATGAAAAAATAAAATATTAAAAATATGCGTCGTCATAAATGCAATCATCCCTGGAATAAAATAAGCTTCTGACAATAAAAAAGCATCCCCTAAGAAAGATCCAAACAAGCCAAACAAAATGAGGTACTTGCTTTTAGCTGCAGTCGCAAAAAATGGTTGTACATAAAAGAACAGCATCAGTAATGGCAATAGGACTAATTTAGAACCATATTGTATACTTGTATAACCAAGCAGTTGTGCAAATAAATGCAGCATTAAAAGGAGTAGGTAAATGGTGATCCCAAATTTTTGAATAAACGGTTTCATTCTTTTGATTTTCGTAAAAAAGTACACTAAATATAGTTAAAGCAAGGGAATACAGATTTCAATGCATAAATTTGTGCATGATTCACCCAGACGAAGATGCTTTTTATACCTATTGGGAAAAAGAACGCAGTTTGCCTAATTATAAACGTAAACCCTTTTTGAGAGGATTCAGTTTCAGTTTATTAATGGGTATTGTGGTCTTGTTGATTGCAGAGATGGGTTGGTATGAAAGAGCCAATATGGTGGCTAATTCTAGAGGCAATATCATCTGGATATTAATCGCCATTGTATTGATTTCTTTAGGATTTGGCTGGATTTACCAGCAATTTACCTGGGAAATGAACGAACAACGTTTTAACGAAATCAAGCATTTAAAAAATAAAAAATGATCCTCATGATCCAATCGACCCCAAAAAACACTCAAAAAACAAGATTTTCAAGCATTTTTAGCTTGTTTTTAATCATTGCTGGAATAGCCCTTTTTGCGGCATGTAGTAAATCAGACAATAATGACCCTCAATCCACCGCTTGTTCTGTAAAAGCACAATATACCAATGATAGTTCTGCTTCTCAAAGAGCACTCATGATTGCTTTTTGTAACAACAATGGCATTACTTATGCTATACACCCAAGTGGCATTTTATACCAAATCATCACCCCTGGGGATACAGCAAAGCCTAATCTATGTACTTCATTAACAATGACTTACACAGGTAAATTGATGACTGGGATCCAATTTGATAAGGGTACCATTACTTTTCCATTAAAGGACTTAATTGTTGGCTGGCAAATTGCCGTGCCTTTGATTGGTAAAGGCGGGAAAATTAAAATGGTCATCCCATCCTCTTTGGCATATGGCCCTAATGCAAATGGGAGCATTCCAGCCAATTCTCCGCTCTATTTTGAAATGAGCATCAACTAGGGATCACCTCAAAATAATGGTCAAATAGGGCTCGTTTTAGGCTTGTTTCCATTATATTTGCCGACTAAAAAAAGTTAACCAAACTACTATGCAACTCAAAGGATTAGTGCGCTTTTTTACATTTGCGCTTATTTTAATTTGTCTTTACCAACTATCTTTTACTTGGTTCGTTAGAACACATG